>JALWFY010000136.1 GCA_027013815.1 Desulfohalobiaceae bacterium
TGGTTGATACCAATTTTTACCACTTTGGTAGGAGTTATTACAGGGATAGTGGTAAAAAAAATTATACCTTATGCGCAGCAGGACCATATTACTGATGGTACTGATGCAATAACAAGGGCATTTCATCAAAATGAAGGCAATATAAATCCACTTGTTACCTTTATAAAAGGGGTAGCTGCTGTGTTCACCATTGGAAGTGGTGGAAGTGCAGGTAGGGAAGGCCCTATCACTTTGATTGGTGGGGGACTTGGGTCTTTTCTTGCCTCTAAGTTCAAACTATCACCAAGGGAAAAGAGGATTTTGCTTTTAGCTGGAGCTGGTGGAGGTTTAGGGGCTATTTTTAGGGCCCCTCTTGGTGGTGCAATTACTGGAGTTGAGATAATATATAAGGAGGATTTTGAGAGCGAAGCACTGCTTCCAGCAATTATTTCCTCGGTAATAGCATATACTGTTTTTACCCTAATCTATGGCAATCATCCTATCTTTACTATTCCCCATTTTTCATTTCATGTAAAGGAACTTCCCTTTTATCTAGTACTGTCCCTTTTTTGTGCAATATCTGGTTTTTTGTACGTAAAGACTTTTTTCTTTATAAAATATTCAATATTTCAAAAGATCAAGAAAAAGATGGGATTGGTTGTATGTTCAGGATTAGGGGGCCTTGTAATGGGACTTTTGGGTATGTTTTTGCCATATGTACTCACTGGAGGTTATGGGTATCTGGAGTTGGCCATTCTTGGGAAGCTCTCTATTCTCACGATGTTGGCCTTTATGGTGGCAAAGACCATAGCCACTTCTGTTACCATAGGGTCTGAAATGAGCGGAGGAATGTTTGCACCTACCTTGTTTCTTGGGGGAATGGCAGGAGGAATTGTAGGTTTTTTGGCAAAACAGTATTTCCCCACAATGGTATCACATCCAGGTGCATTTGTATTAGTTGGCATGGCTTCTTTCTTTGCTGGTGCAGGCTCTGCACCAATAGGGCCATTTATAATTGTGTGTGAACTAACACAGGATTATGGGTTACTGGCTCCACTTATGTTCTGTTCTGCCATATGTATCTTTTTTAATAGACATATTTCCATCTATGAAAATCAATTGGATAATAAATTTCAATCCCCTGCCCATGCAGGAGAGTTGTTTGTGGATGTTTTAAGGGACCATAAAGTAGAAGAGTTATTGCACGAATTAGAACCTGTATATGTTGTCCCAGAAAACATGAAATTTTCAGATTTTAAAAGGGATATATTTGTTAAGACTACTCAATATTCTTTTCCTGTGGTAGATAGCAATGGAAAACTCACAGGTATTTTTTCTAGTTCAGATTTTAGGCATGTGTTGTTTAATCCTGAGATAGAACAACTTATAATTATAAAAGATATTGCAGTTACAGATGTGGAAGTTACTTATCCTGAAGAGACTTTGAACCAGGCATTGGGAAAAATAACGTCTAGAAATATAGATGCCTTGCCAGTACTTTCCTCAAAAAAGGATGGCAAGATATTGGGTTTGCTTAGACGAAAATCTATTATTTCCTTTTATAACAAACTTATTGCAGAGCTTAGAGAAAAGGTGCTGTAGCTTAGTTTTTGGACTTTATAACTTTTTATCTGTAATTTGTTATAAGTTTTGTTTATTGGAAATAAATTTTTTACACCCCCAATATCTGAAATGAAACCTAGATAATCAGGTAGATGCATGAGAAAGATCCTTTCCATTGATTTTAAAAGGTCCTCCCGTTTGTTGATGTATTTTATTTTAATTGGGATAATTGCTGGTCTAGGGTCAGTATTATTTCAATTTTTGTGTGACTTGGGGATGCATTATATTTTAGATGTGTTGGCAGGATATAGGCCTGGGGGACCAAAAGGGGAAATTTCCTTATTTCATCATACCACTGTTTCTTTTAATAGGTGGATGTTGTTAATTTTACCCACAATAGGGGGTTTTTTAAGCGGTTTATTGGTCTATACATTTGCCCCTGAGGCCGAAGGACATGGTACTGATGCAGCTATTGAGGCATATCACAAAAAAGAAGGTCTAATTAGGCCCCAAGTCCCTATAATTAAGACGCTGGCCTCTGCCATCACCCTGACTTCTGGTGGATCAGGGGGGAGAGAAGGTCCAATTGCTCAAATAGGCGCAGGATTTGGTTCTTTTTTGGCCACAAAATTAAGATTGTCTCCAAGTGATAGGCGGATAATGATTGCCGCAGGCATTGGGGCAGGGGTAGGGAGCATATTTAGGGCACCTTTTGCTGGGGCCCTTTTTGCATCTGAGGTTTTATACAAGGACCCTGAATTTGAGCCCGAAGTACTGATACCAGCGGGGATAGCCTCTGTGGTGGCGTATTGTATATTTTGTTTATTTTTTGGTTTTGGTTCTTTATTTGATTCTCCTGAATATTTTTTTAAAAATCCTATTGAATTAGGACCATATACTGTATTGGCCTTGATCTTGAGTGCTGGTAGTTTTCTGTATGTAAAATCTTTTTATTTTGTTCATGATTTTTTTAAGGAATTAAAGCTTCCTCCCTCTTTAAAACCAGCTATTGGGGGGTTGCTTACAGGGATAATTGGTTTTTTCATCCCTGAGACCCTGTCTTTTGGATATGGGGTATTGCAAGATGCGCTGTTTAATAAATTGAGCCTTGGCCTACTACTTGTCATTGCTCTTGGAAAGATTTTGACTACTTCTTTTAGCATTGGTTCAGGTGGTAGCGGCGGGGTATTTGGACCTTCCATAGTAGTTGGTGGATGTTTGGGTGGAGCAGTAGGACTTATATTTCATCAATTTATGCCCTCTGTGATTACTTCACCTCAGGCAATGGTAATTTTGGGGATGGCAGGTTTTTTTAGTGCTGCCTCTAATGCACCTATTTCTACTATTATTTTTGTGAGTGAAATGACCAATTCATATGAATTGTTATTGCCCAGTTTTTTGGTCTGTCTTTTGTGTTATAATTTTTCAAAACCATGGACTATATATAGGGAACAGGTAAAAAATCGACCAGCTTCACCTGCCCATGCAGGGGAATTCTTTTTTGATATCTTGCGTTCATACTATGTGAGGGATTTAAAACAATTTATTAAAAGGGTTGAAACCATTCCACAACACATGAGTTTTGCAGATTTTAAGAGATTTTTTAGTAATACCAACCAACATTATTTCCCTGTGGTAGATTCTAATGGAAAATTAGTTGGAATATTTTCCAATACAGACTTTAGGAGTGTACTCTTTGACACCTCTATTGAACACCTTGTTATAGTAAAGGACATTGCAACTACAGATATAATTACTACTAATTTTAAAGATGATCTCCACACTGTGATGAAGAAATTCACCCAGAAAAATTTGGATAGTATCCCAGTGGTAGATGTTAAAGATCCCAAGGAATTGCTTGGTATGCTAAGGAGGAGAGAGGTTATAGCATTTTACAATCAAAAGATAGATGAAATAACAAATAAAAAATAATAGGCGAGGCGTTATCGGGGAAAAAGTGCAACTATTTTTTGACTGCTTTCACTTGCCAATAAGACACCTATTGCCTTTTACAGTTAACATACATAAGGGCAGGTCCTTGTAATACAATTTAGCAATTTTGTGATTAGATGAAGTATTTAGGCTGATCCCAGAGATTATTTTTTTTATGGTTTCAATGTTATTTAAAACAATGAGGTTTTCTCCATCTTTTTTTAATAGAATCCATAGCCTTTGACTTGGAGAAAAAGATCTTCCCTTAATCTGGCCTATAACTATTCCCATTGATTTTATTCTTTCCCATCCAGGGAATGTAGGAAGAAACAAGACCTTATTTTTCTTCGAATAAAATATCCCATTAGGAAATTTATTTGAGCAAAGTCCCATGTTATAGAGCGACTCCTCAATAAACTCTGGATTTATAGGTCGAATATCCTGTGATATATCCCTTTTTATATCCTTGATTTGTCCTTGTTTTGTCTTTTTTAAACAAGCTACAAAAAAACCTTGGGAATATAGCTCATGACCTCTTACACATAAGACCTTATCAGTATATGGACCAGCTTCTTCATAAAAAAAGGACTTGAATTTTTTTAATGGCACTAGTTCAAATGGAAAATTCTTTAATGCCCATTCAATTTGTTTTTGATTTTCTTCTATATTGGTGGTGCACGTAGAATATACTAGCTTGCCCCCAATATCTAAGAGTTCAAATGCCCTTTTTATGATCTCCCTTTGCAATCTTATAAGAGTAGCTATTTTATCCCCTGTCCAGAGTTGTTTGACCTTTGGGTTCTTTTCCACAGTACCCCATCCACTACACGGGACATCGGCAAGGATATATTTAAACTTGAAAAGGTTTGGGAATTCTTGTCCATTATATGAGGTAGTAATCACATTTAATAAATTTAACCTTTCTATATTTTTTTGTAAGGTCAAGAGCCTTTTTTTGTTTGGTTCATTTGCTATTATGATTCCATCCTTGCCTACAAGCTCAGATAATATCGCACTTTTCCCACCAGGGCTGGCACATAGGTCTAAGACAACGCTACCTGGTTCAGGACCCAGAACTAGTGGGGGCAGCATGGATGATAAGTCTTGTATGTAAATATGGCCAAAATAATTGGCAATAGAGCTACCTAGAGGCCATTTTTCCTTTATGCATATCCTTGCGTTGGGATAAAAAGATGCAGGCTCTACTTGAATCCCCTCCTTGAGCAAGGTTTCTTCCACAAGGGGGATGTAAGGTTTAGGAGAACTTATCCTAAAACTTCTGATTTTTTTATTGGGAAAAATTTTCTTTACCTCCCCAGGTCTAATGTGATAGCTGTTTTTTACCCCGTGAGATAGAATGCCTAGTCCGTAAAGACAGGGATGAGGATTTTCTGAATGAACCACCTGGAATGTAAAACCCTTTTTAATCTAACGGGGTTTACATATCATGCAGTAAGGTGTGTAGATAAGTCAACTGGAGGGATTTATGAAAAGATTTTTAATTTTTATTTGGCTCTTACCTTTATTTATTACCCCTGCTTTTGCAGGAGTTAAACATTTTTCTGTTTTGCCTTTTTCTGTTCATGGACCATCAGAATACAGATATCTATCCCAAGGGATTCAATCCATGTTTGTATCCAGGCTTAGTTCCCCCCAGGTTTTAGAATCTGTAGAGGTTAATACAAAAGGGAAGAATATATCAAAATCAGATATAATTACACAAAACAACTTAGATTATCTTATTTGGGGAGATGTGACAATATTTAAAGATACCTTGAGTATAGATACCAAGGTCCTTGATAGAAAAGGAAAGGTATTTAGTAAAAGTTTAGTTACATCTCAAGACAAATTAATGCAAGATTTTGATAATTATGTAGAAGATATAAAAGATCACCTCCTTGGCATAAAACCAAAAATTAAAAGTCTTGCCCAAGCAGGGATTTCGACTAATAACAAAAATCTCCCAGGTAGAGGACTCAATCCCTATTTTGAATATTCAACTTCTAGTTCAATGTCTGGTGGTGTTATAAGGACTCAGACCCTTCCATTTGAATTAGTTGGTCTTGCAATAGGGGATGGAAATGGGGATGGAAAAAATGAGGTTTTTTTGTTGTCTCATCATCAGATATATGCATATATCTTGATACAGAATAAATTAAAATTACTCAGTACATATGATATTGGAAGGAATAAAAAAGGGCTAAATATTAATGTATTTGATTCCAATAGGGATGGATACGCTGAAATATACATATCTGCAGTGGACAATGAGAATGTGCCATGCTCATGCATACTTACATTTAAACACAATAAGTTTCAGGTGGTTCAAGATAGGTTGAAATTTTATATCAATGTAAAGAGGCTACCCCCAGATTATTCAAGGAGGATTGTTGGACAAAAAACAGGCGTTGGTAGATTATTTGGCACAGGGATACATGAAGTAGTAAATATGAATGGGAAATATGTGTTGGGCCCAAGGATTAATCTACCTGATGGGTCAAATGTTTTTAATTTTGCATACTTACCTGAAAAAAATGGATATAAGATAATTACCACAGATTCCTATGATCATCTCAAGGTATTTTCTGATGACCTTAGTATCTTATATAAGACAACTAAAGTGTATGCTGGGTCTTCTATAAGCTTAGAAGGTTCAAATGGTCTACCAGGTCTTGGAGAGTCACGTACTGACCCAAATCCAGTATATTATATTCCTACAAGGTTACTCCCCTGTGATTTGGATAGGGATGGACGTTTTGAACTAATTGTGGCTCACAATATCTCTCTTTCTTCTATGTTTTTTTCTAGATATAGGGAATTCCCAGAGGGACAAATACATGCCCTGTATTGGGACGGGGTTGGATTAAACTTAGAATGGAAGACCAAGACAATAAAGGGGTCTATAATGGATTATGGGATTGGAGACATTAATAATGATTCAAAGGACGAGTTGTTTGTTGGAATAAATACCTATCCTGGTCCCATAGGATGGAAAAAGAAAAAGACCATTGTCTTGATTTATCCCTTGAATATAAAGAAAAAATAAAG
This sequence comes from Desulfohalobiaceae bacterium, assembly GCA_027013815.1. GTDB lineage: Bacteria > Desulfobacterota > Desulfovibrionia > Desulfovibrionales > Desulfothermaceae > Desulfothermus. The sequence goes on from JALWFY010000136.1 coordinate 6,523, forward strand.
ACAAAAATAGTAAAGTCTAAATGAGGTTGCCCTGTGATATCATAGAGGAGTACTTAAATATATTTAGTCTTATCAAAGAAATTTTGTAGGAAGAAATAAAAAGGTACACTAAAGAGTGCTTTTTTATAACTATTTTGATTTGAAATTATCTTCATAAGGTCTTTGAAGATAAATTTGTTTTTAACAAAGAAATTAAAACTGAATTTTTGATGTTTATAGAAAAAATCAGCAAGCCTTTTGGCCCACAACAAATCCATTCCTATTTGTTTTTTTATTTTCAAGGGATATTTTTCTTCAGTTGAATTCAAAATAGATTCAGCTGCAATTTTTCCACTTAAAATAGCATGTCTAATACCTTCTCCTGTTAAAGGATCCACTAAAAAGGCTGCATCTCCAACTAAAAATACCCCATGTGAAGCTATATTATAGTCTCCTGAATGTACTGGTAGGGGATGGGCAAAGGTTTTTATGTTATTCACTGGTAAGGACAGAAATTTCATGGTAGTTTTTAATGTCCTTAATAGGCTTTTGTGATTTTTTATAGACCCAATGCCAACAGATAGGTGATTTTTTTTAGGGAATATCCAGAAGTAGCCATTTGTTAAAACCCCAAAGGAAACTAAGATACTAGATGAAAATTTGTCCAATATATTTTCTGGTACAGACAGTTCCACTTCCAAGGCAAGGCCCATTTTTTTATTATTTTTTATTCCTATACTCCTTCCTACAATTGACCCTGCTCCATCTGCGCCAATTACATACCTTGTTTTAATGGATTTGCCATCTTGAGTCTTTACTACCCTGTAATTTTTATAGACCAGGACCTTTGAGATCTTCTTGTTGTCCCATATATCTACATTTGCACTTTGGAGTAAAAAATTATCAAATTTATCTCTCATGGTCATTGTGAGACAATTTTTGGGTATAGGTTGAGTAATGGCATTGTTTTTATAACAAAATGTGGCATTGTAGATATGCCTATCTATGACTCTATCAAACGAAAATGGAAAATATTTTAAGGCAGCAACAGGTACTCCAGCAGCGCATGCCTTGTATCTAGGTAAGGTCTTTTTTTCCACAACCAGGACCTTTGCACCGCCTTTTTTTAAAAAATAGGCAGCACTAGCACCTGCTGGACCTCCGCCAACTATTACCACGTCGTAAGACATCTTCGTCTCCAAAGAATAAATTTGATTGTTAATACTAAAGTGAAGCAGAACTTCACTTTAAGGGTTTATGCCTATGATAAAAAATTTTGGATTTTAAATTTTGGATTTTGGATTAATATCCAGTTAACCACGACCACTATAACATTTTATTTTTAATTCAAAATCCATAATCCATAATTCAAAATTATTATAAAGTTCCTTATTAAATTTGACCCGCACAGTTCCACTATACTTTTGCCAACAAACATTATATCTTTGTTGAGGGCATAATATATTATAAGACCTATATTTAGTCAAAAACCTATGTAATGGATTATAAGGAGAGACGAATATATGGATGTGTTGAACAGGAAAAAAAAAGAGTTAAGAGAACTCTTAAAAGAATTTCAACCTGGTATCATTGCTGTATCTGGGGGATTAGACAGTTCTGTGCTTGCGATGTTGATAAAATTGTGGAGACTTGATTTTAAAGGCGTATTTTTTACTGGAACACATATCACAGAATTTGAAAAGGAATGGACAAAAGGATTTTTAAAAAAAATAGGATTTGAATTTAAAAAGTTCCCTATTAGCCTATTAGATATCCATGAAATAAGGCATAACACCAAGCAGAGGTGTTATTATTGTAAAAGGAATTTATTTGGATTGGCAAAGGATATTTTTAAGGGTTATTCAATAATAGAAGGTTCCCACCTTGACGATGAAAAGAAGTATAGGCCAGGGATGAGGGCCTTAGATGAGATGGGTATCCTCAGCCCATATAGACTAGCTGGAATTACCAGGAGAGATATAGAGGGTTTAACAATTGAACTGGATATAGAAATTGGAGATTTTCCATCAAGGCCTTGTCTTCTTACTCGTTTCCCCTATAATTTTTTGATTACAAAGGATATGCTATTAAAGATTGGGAGGTTGGAATATTTTGTCTTTAAAAAAGGTATAAGGAATTTTAGGGTTAGGTGGGTGGATGAGGGGATTGTTTTACAGATAAAGGAGGATGAGAGGTCTAAGATTAATAAAAAGACATATTATGACATTATTGATTTTTTTAATAAAAAAGGGATAGGTGACTTTAAGATAGAATTTTTAAAACAATTGTCTGGTTTTTTTGATAAAAATATAGGGGGAGGAAAAAATGAGTAAGGTGTTTTTTTGGAACTTAAGGACCTCTTTTAAATCTCCATATGAGGTAAAGCTTAGGAAGTTAATAAAACAAACGGAATTTTTGGCCAATATAGAAAGTGGAGATTTAGTGGGGATAAAGATGCATTTTGGGGAAAAAGGGGTAACAGGTTTTATATCTCCAATATGGTTGCAACCAATAGTATCTCTTTTAAAAAAGAGCGGGGCAAAATGTTTTTTGACTGATACAAATACCCTTTATGTTGGACATAGGGGTGAAGCAGTGTCACATAATTTGATAGCAGCAAGGCATGGTTTTGTGCCAGGGGTGGTGGATGCCCCAGTGATCATTGCAGATGGGTTAAAGAGTGGGAATGAAATTATATTTGGATATAATGGTCAGCATTTTAAGGAATTTTATTTTGGTAGGGATTTTTTTGATGCAGACGCATTGGTAAATCTCAGCCATTTTAAAGGGCATGAACTAACTGGGTTTGGTGGGGCAATAAAGAATATTGGTATGGGATGTGCCAGTAGACGGGGGAAGATGCAACAGCATTGTGGGCTTGGACCAAAGGCAAAAAGGGAAAATTGTGTGGGTTGTGGGAGATGTATTGATGCTTGTGAGGTTGGGGCCCTCTTTTTAGATGAGGAAAACAAGATAGTAGTGGATCATGAAAAATGCGTTGGGTGTGCAGGATGTTTACTTGCATGCAGGAATAATGTGCTTCAGGTAAATTGGAAGGTGGACGTCAAGGTCTTTTTGGAAAGGCTTTGTGAATATTGTGCAGCATTTTTAAATAATTTTTCTGGTCCAATAATTCATATGAATTTTATAACCCAGGTTTCCCCTGTGTGTGATTGTGTTGGATTTAGCGATGCACCTATTTGCCCTGATATTGGGGTGTTGGCATCTTATGATCTAGTTGCACTTGATCAGGCAAGTTTAGATCTTGTAGGAAAGGCAAGTATAGTGAATGTGGGGCAATATAAGTTTGAACCAGAATTAGGGGAAGATAAGTTTAAGGCCATACATCCAAATACCCATGGGGAATATTGTTTGGAATATGCAGAAAAATTGGGAATAGGTGAGAGAAAATACCAATTAGTGGATATCTAAGGCTAGACAAGTGTAGAGTTAGTTGCTAAAAAATTTTGTTTCAAAAAGATCTTAAGGAGGTGCGTGATGGCAAGACACAAAAAAATAGAAAGGAGAAAAGAATTAGATCGCAGGAGGAGAAGGAGGAGAAAGAGGTTAAAGCAAAGGATTAAAGAGGCCATTGAGGCAGCAAGGTCAGAAAAGAATTCTTAATATATTTCTTCTATACATTAGTCTCTTGGACAAGGTTGACTACGCTTTGTAGAGAATTATATTGCAAGTTAAGTTCGGGGAAAATTCTTAAGGAGGTGAAGGGTCATGCCAATTTATGAGTATAAATGTAATACATGTGGGCATGTTTTTGAGGAGTGGCAAAAGGATTTTAAAGATAGGGAAATGAATTGTCCAAAATGTGGAAATAGGGCCAAGAGGCTAATCTCGCACACGTCTTTTATTCTTAAGGGATCAGGGTGGTATGTAACTGATTATGGTAGGTCCACTACCTCTACATCAAGTGGAAATGGCAATGGAAAGGGAAATGGCTCCAAGAAAAAAGAATCTACTTCTACTACAGCAAGTTCATCAACATCCACACAGTCAACTACAAAGTCAAAATAAAGGAATGATAGATGATTGATAGATACACAAGAGAGGAGATGGGTAGGATTTGGTCTTTGGAGAATAAGTTCAAAAAGTGGTTGGATGTAGAGATTGCTATATGTGAGGCATGGCATCAGCTAGGATATATCCCTTCTAAAGACATGGAAGAAATCAGGGCAAAGGCTGGATTTGATGTAAATAGGATACTGGAGATTGAGGAGACCACAAAACACGATGTTATTGCATTTTTAACATCAGTAGAAGAAAGGGTTGGCCCAGCCTCTAGGTATATTCATTTGGGATGTACGTCCTCTGATATTGTGGATACAGCAAACAGCCTGCTTTTAAAAGAGGCCGGTCAAATTATATTAAAAGACCTTGATCTCATACTGGATCAATTAAAAGAAATGTGCAAAAATTATAAGGGGCTTGTTGTTATAGGTAGGACCCATGGTGTTCATGCAGAACCTACTAGTTTTGGCCTAAAGCTGGCAACGTTTTATGCAGAATTTAAAAGACAGAAAAATAGGTGGCAGCAGGCAATAGAAGAAATCAATGTGGGCAAGATCTCAGGGGCAGTTGGGACCTATGCCCACCTGCTCCCAGATGTGGAAAGGATTGCATGTAATATCCTGGGGCTAAAGGGGGACTCCATATCCACTCAGATTATCCAAAGAGATAGATATGCCTTTTATTTTAGTGTACTCGCACAAATAGGGGGGACAATAGAGAGGCTTGCCTTAGAACTTAGGCACCTGCAGAGGACTGAGGTCTTGGAGGTGGAAGAGGGTTTTTCTAAAGGGCAAAAGGGTTCTTCTGCAATGCCCCATAAGAAAAATCCTATTTCAGCAGAGAATTTATGTGGATTGGCCCGACTGGTTAGGACTAATAGTATGGCTGCATTGGAAAATATGGCCTTATGGCATGAGAGGGACATATCCCATTCTTCTGTGGAAAGGGTTATAATGCCTGACTCTACTATACTTATAGACTATATGCTAAATAGGCTCACCTCTGTGCTAAAACACCTAAAAGTAAATAAAGAAAATATGGACAGAAACCTTTATTCCTCCTTTGGACTCTTTTTCTCTCAAAGGGTGTTGATTGCCCTAATTGAAAAGGGACTAAAAAGGCAACAGGCGTATGAGATGGTGCAAAGGCAAGCCATGAGGGCGTGGAATGAAAAACTTTTGCTCTATGATCTCATAAAAGAGGACAAGGAAATAGGCAGATACCTATCAGAATCAGAAATAGATTCCCTTTTTGATATAACTTATTACTTAAGATACGAAGATGAGATATATAATAGGGTTTTTAATTAGTTAATAAATGGGTAAAGCAACACACCTATCCTATTTTATTCCATAAATTAAAAAAGGATTTTTATATAGAGTGAAAAGGAATTTTTTATGCAAGAGTTAAAAAAAAGGCTGGCCAGGTTACTTTTGGAAAAATCCTATATTGAAGGAGAGGTAATACTTACATCTGGCAAAAAAAGTAATTATTATTTTGATTGTAAACCCACTGCCCTCCATCCTGAGGGTAGCTATCTTATTGGTAAATTATTTTTTTCTATGTTGTCTCCTAAGATCGCGGGTGTAGCTGGTATGACATTAGGGGGTGATCCTCTGGTCTGTGCTGTTACATTGATTTCATATATACAAAATAGACCTATCCCAGCTCTGATAGTGAGAAAAAAGTCAAAAGGCCATGGCACCAATAATTTTGTGGAGGGATTAGGTAATTTTAGGGGAGGAGAAAAAATAGCCATTTTAGAAGATGTGATTACCACAGGGGGCAGTGTATTGACTGCATGTGAGCGAATTCAACGAGCTGGTCTTATGGTTGAAGAAATCTTGTGTGTCCTTGATAGAGAAGAAGGGGGTCGGGAAAATATTGAGGCCCAGGGATTTAGGTTAAAGTCTATTTTTACCAGAAAAGAGTTACTCAGTTTTAAAGATGAATAAATTGCCATTTAATTTATAACTGTTGTTCTAATGAAAAGATATTTTAAAATAGTTATATTCTTGTGGATAATACTGTTATCCAAAGATTGTATTTCTCAAACCATAGTTATTTGTCATCATCCAGCCCTCCCTTCTTATTTTTTAATAGTGGATAAACAAAAACAACTCCTGTATCTATTTGGGGAAAATGGCAATATTATAAAGCAAGTCCCTTGTTCTACTGGTGCAAACACAGGGGACAAGTTGACAGAAGGGGATGAAAGGACGCCAGAAGGTATATATTTTCTCACCGAAAGGGTTAAAGATTTGTCCAATTATGAATTGTATGGAGGGATTGCTTATAAAACAAACTATCCTAACCCCATTGATAGGTTGTTTGGGAAAAATGGTCATGGAATATGGCTACATGGAAGGGGGAAAAAATTGGTCCCTTTTGACACAAAGGGGTGTGTAGCAGTAGCTACTCCTGTGTTGGAGGGACTAAAAAAATATATACATGAAGACATGACCCCAATACTTATAGCTGAACACATTGAGATAAAGGATAAAGATCCTAGTTGCTTGGCTGAAATAAATAGGTTGAGACACAAGGTATTGTTATGGAAGCTGGCGTGGAAAGATAAGGATGTGAAATTCTTTGATTTTTATGACCAGCATTTGTTTGCTAGGACAAGCCATAAACCATTCACTGAATTTATAAGAGAAAAACTTCACTATTTTTCCATATATAAGTGGATAGATATATATATCCCAAAGATTTTTATCTTAAAAGGGCCATATTATTTTGTTGTTTATTTTTACCAATATTTTAGAAGTCCCAAATTTCAATCCCAGGGAATCAAGAGACTGTATTGGATGAAGATTGATGGTGATTTTAAGATAGTGGCCAGTGAATGGAAGGAGAAGAGACTACATTTAAAGACACAATATTTAGCCTATAATAGAGAAAGGATAAAGTCTTTTTTACTTAAGTGGAAGAGTGCGTGGGAGAATAAGGACATAGAAAAATATAAAAAATTTTATGACAAGCATGCAATACAGGATAAAAGAAAGGGATTGGCCAGTATCTTAAAATATAAACAGAGGATCTGGTCAAGAGAAGGGATGATTTCATTGGAATTTAAAGATATTCATATAAGCTTGTGTAAACAGGGATTTAAGGTGGAGTTTATTCAACACTACAAAACAGATAAATATGAAGATGTGGGTGAAAAATCCTTGGTTGTTTATCCAACGGGTCCTTCTTTTAAGATAAGTTCAGAGTGCTGGAGAAAATTATGAAAAGGATGTTGATATTTATTCTTTTGCTCCCCACCTTCTGTTATGGGATGCAAATAAAAAAAGTGGTTTTTTTTAAAAATACCCAGTTCCCTTTAGTAGTTTATTTTATAAAAGGGGATAAACCTGGTCCAACCATAATGGTGCAAGGGGGGATTCAAGGGGATGAGATATGTGGGGTGTTGACTGCCCAGTCTTTGCTCCATGCAAAGCTCAAAAAAGGGAACCTAATCGTGGTTCCAAGGGCAGATCTTCCATCTATTTTGCTCAGAAAAAGGGGCATAAATGTAGATCTAAATAGGAGGTTTGATAGAAATTATAGAAAATTTTATGAAGATCACCTTGCAGAGGCAATTAAATTTTTGGCTTCTCTTAGTAAAGGCCTTGTTCATCTCCATGAAGGATCAGGCTTTTATAGTCCTGTGTTTATAAGTGAGCTTAGGAATCCAAAGAGATATGGCCAATCCTTTATAATTGATACAAAAAAATATAATGGAAAACTCTTATTGGAAGATACAGTGAAGCCAGTGATGAAAAGGGTGAATTCTAAGATTTTAAACAAGAAATATTGGTTTAAAATCTTTAATACAAATACCCTCTCCCCTTCTACTCTTTATCCAGAACAAAGAAGGTCATTTAGTTATTTTATGCTTACTAAATTGGGACACCCTGCTTTTGCCATTGAGGTGAGTAAGGACATTAAAGATATAAAGTGGAAGGCATCAAAACAACTCCATGCAACTCAATTGGTCTTAAAAAAGTTGGGAGTAGAGGTGGAGGTCCCTGAAGGCCCTACATATATACCTCCAAAATATATCCCAAAGGGGGTAAGGGTCTTTTTAGATGGAGAAGATATAACCCATAAAAAAGATATAACCCTTCACCCTTTTTCCCGTATCTGGGTGACACATCCTAGTTGGGCCCCTGATAAGGATATGGAATTTGGTGTGTTTTCTTCAGACAGGCCTTGTATAAATTTTTTACAAACTATGTATTTGTTTCCAATTAAAGATATAAAGGCCCTTTTTCTTAGTATTGATGGTGAAAGGGTGAAAAAATGGCGTGTAAATGCGCTTTTTAATAATTCATCAAAGGTCTCTCGTTATAGTCCTGTTTTTGTATGTGAGTTAAATAAAAAGATTATATTAGTGCCCAATAAGAGTACTATTATAGCCACACAAGGGGATAGATTAATCCTCTGGGGTATACTAAATGGTACTGGCAGAGAGGTCATAAATCTAAAGGGATATATTAGTAAATCAGGCCCAAATACAGGACAAGACATGGGCACGGAAATATTGTTAGACAAAGATTTTTTTATGAGTTCATATATCACCCCTATAAAAGGTAGTAATGGTTGGATGTGTGAGGTTGTGCAAGAGGATGGATCAGCAAAAAATGCAAAGTTTAAAATTCTAGTCTTGCCTAAAAGACAAATGGAGATTAGACTAACAACTGCTAATAAACAATATGTTTTTCCAATTAATTCACACAACAATAGAAGATTGTTTAGCGGCAAATACAAGGTAGATATTGTGGATCCCTATGGTGAAGATGGATATTTTATATGTTTTGTAAATGGCTGGCCTGTGGATCAAAGGGATTTTGTAGAGATAAAAAAAGGCAAAAAGATTAGATTTAAAATAATTGATACTAGGCTAGTAAAGGATATTGGCGAGGTCATTTTTAAAGGGATGTAGACAAAAAATAGAGAGGCCGAGCATGAGTAGATATTTTGTTAATCTTCCGCTTAGATATATCTATAAAGATAGAAGTTATTTAACATATTTTATAGAATATAGGATCAATCCTGAATTAGGGTTGGATGCCATATCCATTGATAAGATTGATGAAGATTGGCATTACAAGGTAGCAAAGGAATTTAAGGATGCAAATCTTGCCTGTTCAATACACCTCCCATTTCATGATTTACAGCCAGGCAGTATGGACAATTTTATTCTAGAAGCAACTAGAAAGAGACTGGTTTCTGCATTAAAGATAGCAAAAATTTACAATCCTCGTTTTTTGGTAGGACATGCCAATTTTATCCCTTTGTATTTAGAACTTTTTTCCCCTTGGCTAAAAAATGCAGTAGAGACATGGACTATTGTTCATGATCATTGGCCAGAGCATCCTCCCCTGTATCTTGAAAATGTAAGGGAATATGACCCAAGGCCCCTTTCTGATCTTTTTTCTGAACTTTCTCACTTAAATATAAAATTTTGCTTTGATGTGGGACATTGGGCAAGTTATAGTGGGGGTATGAGATATCAAAATATGGCCTTATGGATACAGTCTATGGCACCTTTTTTAAACCATTTACACCTCCATGATAATGATGGAGTGGCAGACCAACACCTTGGAGTAGGGGTTGGGAGCATACCATGGTCAGAGTTATTTGCTGGTTTGGAATTATTAGATCTCTCTCCTACATTTACCTTAGAGCCCCATACAAAAGAAGACCTAGAACAGTCCTGGGTCTTTATGAAAAAACATCCTTCGTGGTTTAATAGATTGGGCGTAAGAAAGACATCTATTCCTGTGTGGGAAAATTAATCTATGGGTCATAGCTTTCTACACATCTATGCATATAGATCTTATTAATACCAATCCCCATAATGATTATGTCTTTAAATATTTTAGGCTAAAGGCAAAGGGCAATATTAGGCTATGGGTTAGGAATTTTTCCATTAGCCATTAGCCTTTCCCAACTATTATGTAAATATAACTCAGCGAGAATTGGTATTAGGAGAAAAACTATAATTGTGTAGAAAGTTGGTAATATTAAGTATTATATAGAGAAAATTTTAGTGGAAATATTTTCCCCTCAATGTCAGGTCCAACGTGGAATATGTCTGTCCATGGAGGGGGACAGGTAAATTTATGTTTATCCCACTTGAGTAAATATGCATGGAGTAGGAGCCCTTGTGAGCTGGAGATGTGTGCGTATTTTTTTTCTCCAATAATGGGATGTCCCCTTTTACTTAGTTGAATTCGGATCTGATGTTTTCTCCCTGTAACCAGGGAAACTGCCACTAGGCTATTGGATTTTTTGTTCTCCAAGGTCTTGACAAAGCTTATTGCATTTACCTTTCTTTTTTTGTTGTCCCTGTGTTCAAAAAAATCGTCTTTAATCTTGGTCCAGTTAGACCAATTGGTAGTCCCCAAAACCCAAGCCAGATAGACCTTAGTTATTTTTCTTTTTTGTAATAATTCCTGGATATGTTGTAGATAGAGATAATTCTTGGCTAGAAGAAGCAGGCCTGAGGTGTGTTTGTCAAGGCGATGTACAAGATAGGGAGGGTCTTTTGGGTACATCCTTTTTACACGATGATAAACGCTATCTACGATATTTTTCCCTGGTTGAGTTGGGAGATAGGGTGGTTTATATAACACCAGTAAATTTTCATCTTCATATATTTTTTTTAAAAGAAAGGGATTTTTGTCTGACGTATTTGTTGTATAGGCAACATCTTCCATACTATGGGGGGGGATTCTCACCTCCTGACCTTGATAGATCCTTTCAAAGGGTTTTGTCCTCTTTCCATCTAACCTCACCTGCCCTGTCCTAATCCATTTCATTATGGCAGAGCGTGGGACCTGTTTGTTAAGATATTTTTCTAGAAATTGATATAGTTTCTGTCCTGAGGCCTTTTTAGAGACAATTACAGTATTTATTTTTTTCATTGAATTAATAGGTCTTGATTATAATATCCAATAAAATGTTATTGGTATTATTAATTGTCTTAGATAGTTCCAAAAGCCTGTGAAAGACTTCCCTTGATTTAAATAGATAGGAGATTTCCCTGTTGGATTCAGCAAGGTCCTTAATGGCCTCAAAATAAAGGTGTTGTAAGTTATTTAACAAGAGTTTAGACCTAATAGCTGCCTCACGGGATAGATTAGGGCGTTCTTTAAGGTGATGTATAGAGTCAGTTAGTTTATTAGTTGCATGTTTTAGGGTGGTGGCAATCATTTGCATGTATTGATTTGGCCTTACCTCAAAGACTTCAATTTCTTCTACAATGGCCTTTGTTATATCTATTATGTCGTCAATTGAACGTGAAAGGGAATAAATATCCTTTCTGTCTATAGGTGTAATAAATGTCTGATTGAGATCGTCCACTATAAAACGTCTATATTCATCTGCCTCATGTTCTAGTTCGCACAGTTTGTCCAAGGCTTTGTCTATTTTGTTTAAGAAGAACTTCTCTAATACTATTACCCCTTCTAAGGTATTTTTTGTCTGAAGGGTGAGGAGTTCAAAAAAATCGGATTTCTTTTTCTTGTGTTTAAAATCAAAAAATCCCATAAAAAAGTCCCATACAGGTTTTTATTTTTTCAAAAAATAAGTAGAGGCTTGTCTGTTTTAGCCCAAAAAAAAATGCAAGAGCCCAATATAAAAAGATTGTAGCTGTGCTTACTATTGGAATGGTTATGAACCAGGCCAAAAAGATTTCCTTTGCCACCTGCCATCTCACCTGTTTAAATCTATGGGCTGCACCTACCCCCATGATAGAAGAACTCATAATTTGTGAAGTGCTTACAGGACTGCCAAATAGTCCAGAGATATAGATAATGCTCCCAGCAGCTATTTGAGAGTTCAAAGAATGTATTGGCTCAAGGTTAAATATCTTAAACCCAATTGTCTTAATGAGTCTCCACCCTCCACTTAATACACCAAGGGAAATGGCCAGGGCACAGGAGAATATTATCCATTCTGGGACATAAAAATGATTTAGTGTGCCATAGCTTGTAAGCACTAGGGCAATGAGCCCCATAGATTTTTGTGCATCATTGGTACCATGGCTTGCCCCTAAAAAACACATACTAAAAAACTGGATCTTTTTTATTACTATATTTATCCTGGGATGGCAGTTAGCTAGGAGCTTAAATGATATTTTTGTGAGTAGATACCCAACAGCCATACCTATTATGGGGGTTATGAACATTATTAAAATAACCTTAAAAAGCAAGGTGTGCCAATTAATTATATCTAATCCATATGCCCCGATTCCTCCGCCAACTAGCCCTCCTATCAGGGCATGGGAAGAGCTTGAGGGGAGACCAAGTATCCAGGTGACAATGTCCCAGGATAATGCACAAAAGACTCCACTGAAGATGAGAAATATGGATACAAGGGAGCCGTGTTCAATGGCCCTAGGGCTTATAATACCTTTCCCAATTGTAGCAGCCACAGCAGTTCCCAGTGCAATTGCTCCTATAAATTCAGATACACTGGCCCAAAATAGGGCATTTTCAGGTTCCATGGAACGTGAAGCAATGATGGTGGCAACTACATTACATCCATCATGAAACCCATTTACAAATGTAAAGGTAATAATAAGACCCACAACTATGAAGACAAATAGACTGTCCAATTTATCCCCCTTTAGTAGGTCTATAACTTGTTATATTTATAATGATTAGTCAATAATCAAAAATTTAACTTTTTGGAGTTTAATTTAGTCTCACTCTTGCCCCTGTATTATTTTTGTTGTAATTTAATTTAAAAATAATTTTATATTAAATTAAAAGGAGGTTTTATTATGCTAACATTAAGAAAAAATTTAATAATTTTATTTGTGTTTTTACTTATCGGTCAGTTGTCCCCATGTATAGGCGCGGATTTAAATCAAGGTATAAAGATGGGGGATGAGCTTTATGCAAAGTATTTAAATGGAGACTATCCTAGTCTAAAGAAGGCCTTAGATGTATACAAAAAAATAGCTGATGCCTTTCCAAATAGTTATGAGGCCAATTGGAAGGCTGCAATGGCTTGTAGGGAGTATGCAGAGGATGCAAAAAAACAAGGTGTTCCTAATTGGAAGAAAATATGCAAGATATATGGTAAGATGGGAATGAAATATGCTGAAAGGGCCATTAAGTTAAATAATAAAGGGGTAGAAGGATATTTTTATTATGGACTTTGTGTGGGTAGTTATTCAGATGGGGTGTCTATATTAACTGCCTTGAGGGAAGGACTAAAAGGAAAGACTCAAAGGGCATTTGAAACTGCATATAAGATCAATAAGAGATTTTTAGACGGTACGCCTATTGTGGCCCTTGGAAGATTTTGGGAAGTCCTGCCATGGTTTGCAGGAAGGGATAAGAAAAAGGCCTTAAAGTTATACGAAGAGGCCTATAAGATCATGCCAGAGGATTCTAGGTATAGGCCAGAATTGCTCTATTATTTGGGAAACCTATTGGTGAGCATGAAAAAAGATAGACAAAGGGGGATAAAGTTATTAGAGATGGCTGTATCTTCAAAGGATAAATATTTTAGTGCACAGGCCGAAAAGGCCCTAGAAAAATACAAAAAATAGAGTTGACGGCTTTAAAAAAATACCCCATTCTCTCCTCCACACAAGAATTGCCATTAAACTACCTAGTGAGATTTTCTAAGATAGACCTAATTGATTTTTTGTCAATTAGGTCTATCTAATTATTTTTAGGAGTAAATATGCAGTTTAATATATTAAAAGAGTTAGAAAGACTAGATAGGGATTTATTGGATCTCCTTAAGGAGAGGGTAAATCTCTATTCAGGTTATTTACGATCAAGGCAAAAAAAAGGATTTTCTATATCAGATAGTGACTTTGAAGGTAAATTATGGAAAATATGGTCTAGATATTCCAAAGACAATTCCTTGAATAGAAAGATTTTGAGAAATATATATAACTACTTAAATAACCTATCCTATGAGCTGTTAGAAAGGGAAGAAGAGAGGATATTTAAACTAAGACCTAAGTTTAGGGGAGAAGTCCAGGTCAATCTCCCAGGGCCTGTGGATCTTATCTTGACTAGGCTTGGTATCATACTATCTGCAATGTTGGACAAGGATATTGAGATTGAGAATGTGATATTGAATGATCATGTATATGAACTCCTTAAGGCATTGAATGCCTTAGATGCAGGATTTTCCTGGGACAGGGATAGGATATATCGTAGAGAAAGTAGCAAACCCTTAGATTTTGATAAAAGAGCTATTTTTATTGGGCAAGATCCCCTAAATCTATATTTAATGGTATTTTCAGCTATCTCTAGACCTGGAATATGCAAATTAACAGGTGACAGTAATTTAAAGATTTGTGATCTAAAGCCCGTTATGAATCTTGTCTCACAGATGGGGGCCAGGATAGTTCCATTGATACCTGGTAGTTATGGACTCCCCATAAGGATTGAATCCACTGGTAATATAAATGATCATATTGAGGTAGATGCTAATATGCCAGAACATGCCTTATTGGCACTACTTACCTCTTGTTTGTTTTATCCATTGAAAAAGATAGACATATCTTTTGCTAAAAGTTCAATATCACCTCATTTGGTAGAAAGGACTTTATATCTATTTGACGCCATTGAGGTTGAATATAAATTTAATGATGGGAATATCTCAATTTATCCAAAGGAGATATCAGGTCTCAATTTGGGCCATATATTGGATCCTGAACTATCTTCTTATTTATTGTCCTTACCTTTGTTAATGGGAGGTAGGGCTGAGATATTGGGTAATTTTATAGAGGATTTTAGTGATTCCAAGACTTTTTTAGGACTCTTTGATCTCTCATCCATTGACGTATCCCCTGAAAAGATAGTGGCAAAAGATAAGATATCTAGGAATAAGCCATTTATTTTTGATATAAAAGGTATAAAGTCTGTGCTCCCTTTAGCTACGGTCTTTTTGTGCTCCCATAAGATGGGCGGAGAGATTAAAGGAATACCTGAATCTGAAATGTCAGATTTACGCGATGTATTAGAGCAATTGGATCTTTTTTCTTTTGAAATGGAAGAGGGCTCATTAAAGATAACACATAGCAATGTAAAGAAAAAAAAGGGAATAGAATTTTATTCTCCTGACCCTAGGTGGAGCGTGGCCCTGGCCCTATTTTCCCTTACTGGATATGAGATCATCCTTAAAAATCCTGGGGAGATAACAGAGTTATGGCCTTCTTTTTGGACCTATTATAAATCACTGCCAAATCTAAAATATAAACCCAGGGATCAAAGGATGGAGGATAAGGATGAAGCCCCAAAGAAGAGAAGAAGAATTATTATCTCAGGAGATAGAAAAACTAGATAAAGAAATAGAGAAGTTGACAAAACAAAACACAAAGGTTCAAGAAGAGATAAAAAGACTTGTATCCCAAGAGGATATTGGAAAGGGTATAATATATGCCAAGGAAATAAATGACCTCAAGTTGGAAAAATTACGTCTACAAGTGGAGATTGATATTTGTGAGAAAAAGAAAAAAAGGCTCTTACTTGGGATATAAGATCACATGATGGTCATGGTTGAGCCTCCGCAAGCTAGATATAGATAATCTGAGAGTAGCCATCCTGAAATAGCAAAACATTCCATGTCCAAGAATTTATCTGAGTTATCGGGGAATAATACTTTGGCTTCAGGTGGAAATTCTTCGTCTTGATCATTGAATACAAGTAGTAGCCTAAACATAGGCAACACATCAAATTCCATTATGAGTTCATAAGAGAGCCCTGTGTCCTGTAGGGTCCTGCCACCTAGGGATAGGCCAGCTTCTTTGAGATCACCCAATTTATTGGCAAATCTCTTGGCAATAGATTTTTCAACGTTTGTTGTAAATGCACCAGCAAATGGAGCTGCATCTTTAAAATCTTTATAAGTCACCCATTGTTTGAATGGGGGGATATATTCAGGACAAAGGATCAGATATTTTGCTATGACAACGCATTCAGAATAAAGGGGCATATCTCCATTAGGGGTCCATATCCCATCTTGATCTACCCTAAACCTTTTATTAAAAAATGGGATGATTAGTTGGTCTTTATTTTTTTCTAAGCCTAGTTTTAATGCCAGCTTTGAAAAATCAAGGTCTTTTATTTGTCTCATATATCTTTCGTAATTTTCCCTAAAAATAGAGCCCTGTTTTTTCATGATCATCCCCTTAAAAATTTTACATATACCTTTCTATTCCTTGGACCATCAAATTCTGTAAAAAAGATCCCTTGCCATGTCCCCAGTACTAGCTCGGTGTTTTCTACAATACAGTATTCACTACACCCCACCAAAGAGGACTTGATATGGGCATCACTATTCCCTTCAATGTGTTTATAATGACTGGATTTTGGTATTAACTTGTTGAGTGTATTGGTGATATCATATGCCACAGAAGGGTCAGCAGATTCATTTATTGTGATACCTCCAGTGGTATGAGGGCAATAGATATATATGATACCACTGTCCCATTTGTTTTTTTGTATTATTTTTCTTATTTCATTGGTTATATCAACTAGCTCTTCTCTTTTAAACGTCTTTATATTTAATATTTCCATACACTACCTCCAATAATAATGATTGAAAACTGGATGAAAAATTTATTTTGTTGATTGTTATCAATACAGTTCAACTTGAAAATTGTCGATGGTTACCAGCATAGGACTGGAAGTAAATTTTTATATATTATACTATTTTCTATTTTATTCTGCAAATACATAATAGATGACTTGACTTTTTTTGTTTTAAACTAAATCTTTTCTTAAAAAAAGCCTTAAACGTAGGAGGTGTAATATGATCTTATATGAGTTTTTTTGTAATAATTGTCAAAAAGAATTTGAAGAATTAGTAATAAATTCAAATGATAAGGTAAAATGTCCCTTTTGCGGTTCTAAAGATGTAAAAAGGATTTTATCCCCTGTAAGGGCCAAGGGAGGGTCTAGTACCTCTTCAATAGCCCAGGCTAGCACTTGTATGCCTAGTGGGGGATTTTCCTGAGCTTCATAATAATCCTCCTGTATGGAGGATAGGCCAGGGGTCTATTTTTTGACCCCTGAAGGGATGGATATAGCAAAGGTTTTTTAAAAAAATTATGTGTGATTCTTTTTTATTTGACATGATTTCTGGCGGAAATTTTAGGTAGGTAAAGTACATATGGAGAATATATTAAATTTATCCCATGACGAACTGATTTTAAGGTTAAATGAAATTGGGCAGCCCAAATTTAGGGCAAACCAGATATGGAATTGGATGTTCAAAAGAGGGGTATTTGATTTTTATGCAATGTCCAATGTCCCCAAGTCCCTTAGACAAAGGTTAGGAAATATCTTTTTTGTGGAATTGCCAAAGATCCACACAGTGAAAAAGAGCACTGATGGAACAATCAAGTTCGCTTTAGAGTTGTTTGACAATAATTTAATAGAGACAGTGCTCATTCCAGAGTCTACTCATTATACCCAATGTCTATCTTCCCAAGTAGGCTGTGCATTGAAGTGTAGTTTTTGTAGTACAGGTAAGATGGGATTTATACGGAATTTAGAACCCTTTGAGATCCTAGGACAGATATTAATTGCAAGAAAATATTTGTCTTCTACTAAGGACAAACTCAAGATAAGAAACTTAGTTTTTATGGGTATGGGAGAGCCACTTTTAAACTGGGAGAATGTGAAAAAAGCACTATATGTGATTAGACACAAACAAGGGTTAGAATTTTCATATCGTCATACAACTATTTCAACTGTGTGTATTCCCAGACCATTAATGGAATTTGCAACCCAGGACCTTGGCTCAATTGCAATATCCCTCCATGCGCCTAATCAGTTGCTGCGTGAAGAGATTATGCCCAGGGCCGCCAAGATTATAGAATTACAGGAGCTTATATCTCTTTTGTCCAATATACCTATGCGATCTAGACAGAGGATCACCATAGAATATATCTTGATTGGCGGTGTGAATGATTCAATTGAACATGCAAGGGAGCTAAATAGGGTCTTGTCTGGTGTGAAGTGTAAGATAAACCTTATCAAGTTTAATCCAGGTCCAGACATTGAATATAGACCTCCAAGGGATGAGGATGTATTGGCGTTTGAGGAATTTTTGAGACAAAAGGGGCAAATTACTACCTTGCGAAAAAGTCGAGGTCAGGATATAAGTGCTGCATGTGGACAGCTTAGGGCCGAGATAGTTTCTAAACAAAACCAAGGAGATTGATAATGGAGCCTGATTTCCAGAAGACAGGGGGACTGGTCCCAGTAATAACTCAGGACTTTGAGACAAAAGAGGTCTTGATGCTTGCATATATGGACAAAGAGGCATGGGACGCAACACTAAGTACAAATATAGCCCATTATTTTAGCAGGAGTAGGAAAAAGCTTTGGAAAAAAGGTGAAGAATCTGGCAATATTCAGAAAGTAAAAGAGATTCGAATAGACTGTGACAATGATACTATCTTGCTTTTGGTGGAGCAAGTAGGTGGCGCAGCCTGTCATAAGGGGTATAGGAGTTGTTTTTTTAGGAGATTAAAGAGGGATAATGGCAAGATAAGTCAGGAAATATGTTGTGAAAAAATATTTGATCCCAAGGAGGTATATAAGTAGATGTCCAGTGATAAGGTGTTAAAACTTGGAATACCAAAGGGTTCTTTGCAAGATGCAACTATAAAGCTCTTTGAAAAATCAGGTTGGAAGATAAACCTTCACCATAGAAATTATTTCCCTGAGATAGACGACCCCCATGTTACATGTACCCTGTGTCGAGCTCAAGAGATGCCTATATATGTAGAGGACGGGACCTTAGACGTGGGGCTTACAGGAAAGGATTGGGTCCTTGAAAATGAGGCAGATGTTGTGGTTGTAGATGAGTTGGTTTATTCAAAAGTGAGCAACAGACCAGCTAGGTGGGTACTTGCTGTTGCTGGTGACTCACCATACAAGAGGCCAGAAGACCTAAAGGGAAAAAAAATAGCAACTGAGTTGGAAAATTTTACTAGGAAATATTTTAAAGGCGCAGGTATTGATGTAGAGGTAGAATTTTCTTGGGGTGCTACAGAGGCAAAGGTAGTTGCAGGGCTTGCAGATGCAATCGTGGAAGTCACAGAAACAGGGACTACAATCAAGGCCCATGGCCTTAGGATTATTGCAGAACTCCTGCAGACCTGTACACAGATAATTGCCAATAAAAAGGCGTGGGAGGATGAGTGGAAAAGGAATAAGATATTGCAAATGAAGACCTTGCTCAAAGGGGCCTTAAAGGCCGAGAAGATGGTAGGTCTTAAGATGAATGTAAGGGAAGAGGATCTAAATCAGGTCTTAAATTTGCTTCCAAGCCTTACTTCTCCAACTACATCTAATCTTTATCAAAAGGGATGGGTATCAGTGGAAGTGGTAGTTGACAGGGGTGCGGTAAGGGACCTTGTCCCCAGGCTAATAGAGATAGGTGTAGAGGGCATAATTGAATATCCTTTAAATAAAGTTATATAGGATATGAAAAAAAGATCGATATTGATATCTTTGTGGTTGTTTCTGTCTCTAGGTTGTGCAGGGACAAACAAATATGTGGTGCAAAAAGATGTGCAAGCCCGCTTAGACCTTGCACAATCTTTTCTTTTAAAGTCTGAGCCCAGGGCTGCCCTTATAGAGTTACAAAAGATAGAATCACAGGCAAGGGACATTCCATTTTTTTATTTTTTAAAGGGCATGATCTATTTAAAGGTAAGGGAATTTAACAAGGCAGTTAGGTGTTTTAATCAAGCTATTTCTATAAATCCAAGGTATGGAGATGCCTGGAATAATCTTGGGATTACATATCTTGCAGAGAAAAAAGAGGATAAGGCAGTAGAATGTTTTAAAAAGGCAATGTCTATAGAGAGTTATCCGACCCCAGAATATGCTGCACATAACCTTGCCCTTATCTATAAGAAAAGGGGAGAGCTTGAGAAGGCCATTTCTTTAGAAAAAAAGGCCCTTATCTTAAATTGGAGATATCTACCTTCCTATTTATCCATAGCTGACCTATATGTAAAAAAAGGAGATGTCGCCTCTGCTATCTTATGGTTAAAAAAGGGAATACACGCATTTCCTGACAACTTAAATCTGTATTTTCTATTGGGAGAGAATTATCTGAGATCAGGTGATGAAACACATGCAAAAGAGTGCTTTACTAGAATCATTGAGTTGGACAAAAAAGGCAACTCCCGGTTTACCAAAATGGCCAGAGATTACTTGGATATCTACTAAAAATAGTTCAGGCCCTAAGGTCCTGGGGATAAATCCATGGGTATATGATTTTGCTGCATATAATTTTTGGGCACGGCCCATTGGTCTTATCTCTGTTCTATCTATGCTTTTAGATGCTGGATGTGAGGTAGGTCTTTTAGACTGCATGTATCCCATGTGGAGTGATGTACCTTGGCCTGGCCCAGTTAGATTTGGGACTGGTCCATATCCAAAGATAGATATCCCAAAACCCCATCCCTTGACACACATACCCAGGAAGTTCTCAAGGTATGGTCTCCCATATGATTTGGTAAAAGGTGCTCTCATGCAATTGGAACCACCTGATTTTGTGGTTATATCTGGGGTAATGACCTATTGGTATCCAGGTCTGATCTCTGTTATCCATTTGATAAAAAGTATTTTTAAAGATTCTAAAATAATTGTAGGAGGCATATATCCCACTCTTTGCATGACACATGCACAGGAGAATGTAGATGCAGACCTGATTATTTTTGGGCCAGTAGAGGAGGGAGACAATTGGAAAAAGATTTCAGATTTTCTCGGCATAGGAGCCCAGGTTCCAGATTTCAGGTTATATTCCTCTTTTTATCCAAGGCCTAATTTTTCAATTATTTTAGGTTCCAGGGGATGTCCCTTTGCCTGTGAGTATTGTGCAAGTAAGAAACTTTATACCAATTTTTTTCAAAGGCCCATTGAATATATATTTGAAGAGTTTTTATTTGAATATAATAGGGGTGTTAGAGACTTTGCATTTTACGATGATGCCCTCTTATTTGAGCCAGAGAATTGGTTTGTTCCATTTTTAGAGAAAATAATAAAAAGTGATTTAAGGGTGAGATTTCATACCCCCAATGGGCTCCATGTGAGATATTTAGATAAGACTATCTGCAATCTCATGAAAAAGGCAGGATTTAAGACCATTAGACTTGGACTTGAGACCCAAGATTTCTCATCTAGATTGGATACAAAGCTCACAAAAGACCAATGGGATATGGGTATAAAAAATTTATTTGAAGCAGGGTTTCATAAACAGGACATTGGGGTATATATCTTATTTGGGCTCCCAGGCCAAAAAGACGAGGAAGTAATAAATACAATAGAGTTTGCAAAGTCCTATGGATTTAGGCCCCATCTCGCATATTATACCCCAATCCCTGGATCAAAATTGTTTGAGCGGGCAAAGAGTTTTTCCATGTACCCAATTGAAATAGAGCCTATTTTCCAGAATAATGCAATTTGGCCCTGTTATCCAGGGGGATTCTCGTGGGAAAAAAGGTCATATTTTAGGGGGATAATTGGCCATTAATAGAGAGCTTGGACATAGTGATCCTTTAACTGAGACTTGTTTTTATGGGGTTTTTAAAGTTAGCTAGAGTAGGTAGTTTATAATAAATTAAAAAAACAGGATATAATTATGGGAAAAATATTATTACATGCCATTACAGTATTTATGGGATTTTTCGCTATCATGAATCCCATAGCAAATGTGCCAATTTTTTTAAGCCTTACAAGTGAAGATGATGACGAGACCACCCAAGCTATCGCCTTAAAATCATTGGTGGTGGCATTTTTTATTGTCTTATTATTCTCTGTGGCAGGTAAGACTATTTTCGAACTGTTTGGATTTACTCTTGAAGCTTTTCGAATAGCAGGTGGTATACTCGTCTTTCTTATTGGTTTTCATATGCTCCAAGGGGACCATTCAAGCATTCAACATCCAAGTAAAGATGACAAACAGAAATCTAGAGAAGCTGCGCTAGGTGTAGCCATATCG
This sequence comes from Desulfohalobiaceae bacterium, assembly GCA_027013815.1. Taxonomy (GTDB): domain Bacteria; phylum Desulfobacterota; class Desulfovibrionia; order Desulfovibrionales; family Desulfothermaceae; genus Desulfothermus. The sequence continues at coordinate 28,522 of JALWFY010000136.1, forward strand.
CCTTTGGCAATGCCAATACTCGCCGGACCTGGAACAATTACTACTGCCATGAATTTTTCAGCAGGTAGTGGATATGAGGGGCTTATAATAACTATCTTAGCCTTTGGGGTCCTTTGTATAATTACCTATTTGTTTTTTATTTTTGGTGAAAAATTTGTTACCTATCTTGGAGCTAGTGCATTGGGTGTAATTACTCGCATGATGGGCCTAATCATCGCAGTAATTGGAACGCAAATGGTAATAGACGGAGTACGCGGGGTTATAAAAGGTATGTAACCTCTATAGACTAAGGGGTATTATGTAAGGAGGTACTATAGATTGATGTAATTTAAGACTTAAGTGGTCAGTCCTACTAAGTAGTAGATAATCCAGATAAAGGCTCCTCCAAATGTATGAGTTATATTATTTTTATTTAGTGTAACCATAGTATATTAGTTATCATTTTTCATGCCTTATAATTTGTCACTATATTTGTTCGATATTTTGAAGAATTGTTGCCCTATTTATCTTTTTTTACATAAATTTTTATCGTCATGCTCCTCGTCTGTTATTTGCAAGTTATTGGATAATACACTGAAATTTCCCCAAAAAATAGTATAGCTATATATTAATTATAACTTTTTAATGTTTCAAAAGATTGCTAATATATATTTTTGTATCAGAATGTAGCAAGACTATTTAATTTTGTTGACTTTTGGCTTTACTAATCTCATTATGCAATATAAATTTAAAGTATTTAAGTCAATACTATAGATTTATTTGGGAGGTGCATTTGGTTATGATAAAAAAAACGCATATAATATTTAAAAATATTGAACCAGGAACTAACCTTTTTCTTAGAAATGAACAATTTGGAGAACTTAAGGAAAAATATGTAGGATGGTATCCTGAGCATTATGTGCTTATTACTCTGAGGGCGATCCCTGGAATAATAAACTTCCTGAACTCTCGTCCCCATGTAGACATCATATTTATTAATGATGGAAGGGTGTACACTTCAAAGAGCCAAATAATGAGCTATGTGTTTAAACCCATTGGGCTGGCCTTTTTAAGAGAGCCATCAAGTTTATTACATCAGTCTGTTAGGAGTTCAAAACGCATAAAATGTTGTCTGCCTGGAGAAATAGCTCCTTTGGAATATTCTAAGTACTCTACGGGAATAATAGTAGATATAAGTGAAAAAGGAATGGGCTTTTTGTTTAAAAATCCATTAGAACAGACCCTATTTAGATCTGAGCAAAAGGTAAAAATGAGGGTATATATCCCATGTAAGGAAGAAGGTATTGTAATCCCTTCGATCATAAAAAGACTATATTATAGGGCCCAGCATAGGGGTGTAGGTGTACTCTTTGATTTAGAACAACTGGGGGATGAGATAACTATTATTCAAAACTTTATAAAAAAGATTTGTATCTAATATTTAATCTTTTTGTTATATTTTTATTAAAAATAATTTTTAAGGTTAGTTGAAGATTATTGCTTTACAAATTAAAGGCTACACATAATTCACAAGGCTAATTTTCATTATCATTGAGGCAGACTTTAAGATTGCTTGATATACGG
>JALWFY010000137.1 GCA_027013815.1 Desulfohalobiaceae bacterium
ATTTGATGTTTGTATTTGACCAGAAGAACTGGTGGGCAGTTGATCTTTTAAGTAAAAACGGCACCTGGATTAATGGCCAGAAAATTACAGCCAGAAAAATTTGTGTTGGTGAAAAAATTTATCTGGGGAGTTCTGTTATTTATTTTAAGGGGATGATAGTGTTGTAGAGGTTGATTAAGATATGAAAAGAAAAATTTTTTCTCTAATGTTTTTTATCTTTTTTCTTATGGGATATTGTTTAATCTTTTCACCTCAAGTAAAAGCTGCTTTTCCCTCTACGTCTACTTCCATGTGGATAAGCTATAAAGGACATCTTTATGAAATCAGGAGGATATTTAACGCAGGCCATTTCACCTATAGTGTTTTTGATAATAACGGTCACAAAATCACAAATTTGAATGTGAACGATAAGAAAAATTTGATATATACATTTTATTTTGCTGATAATTGTTATCTAAAAGGAATAAAGTATGATGGATTAAAATTATTACAATCCAGTATGAAAGACGTTTTAAGATATCATTATATGATTTCTGCCCTTTCAAAATTTCAGGATGTTTTAATGAAGGCTGGAGTTGAAGCTGTTTTTGCATATTTTGGAAATGGGTTGCAGTTAACAAAGGTGATGGGAAATGTTTTAACTAAGGAGATGATTGATTTTCTTGAGATGTCCCCTGAAGATTTTGCAAGGGATGTTGGCAGGGCCTATGTAATGGCTGGTTTATCCCGGTTAAAAAATATCATTGAATTTGTAGGGCGCAGGCAGGCTTTGAAAATGGGCTCATCTGCGGCCTGTCCTTTTGATTTTGAAGAACTTAAAGCCAGGTATCTTGATGCAGTATGGGTAGATTGCTTTTTGATTCCTGCTGCTGAGCTTGTTATTAATTTTCAAAGGGATCCATCTTTAATAGGTCAGTTAAAAGATCTGGGCATGGTAGTAGTAGAAACAGCGCTGTCTCATCCAGCAAAGACGAAAAAAACGATTGAGCGTTTTCTTAAAGCAAAAAATATCTGGGGAGCCTTTAAAAGTATTTGTCCAGCAACAGCCCGTTTTGTAAGTGAGGTTAAAAAACGCAGGCTAAAATGGATAGATTCAGAAAAAGTTTTTTTAAAAAATCTTCAAGAAGCAGCACCTTCTTCAAAGTTTTATGCAGACACAGTAATCCTGGCCCTTGTGGATAGCTCAGGGAGTATGACAGAGACAGATCCCAAAAACTTGCGCATTTCTGCGTTAAAAATGTTGATTCAAACCCTTGGCAGTAATATAAAATTGGGAATCATTGATTTTGATGACCACGTAAAAATACTGGCCATGCCAGAGGTTTTAGGTCCAATGTCCAGTCCAACCCGCCAGAGTTTGCTTGGTGTTCTAAAAAATATTGATGCAGATGGAGGCACCAATATTTCACAAGGTTTGGGTATGGCAGTTGATGTATTAAGACAAAATAACAGTAAGAGAAAAATTATAGTCCTTTTAACAGATGGAAAGGACAACAATTGGCACGGGGAATTTGATTCCAAGGGACAGGATATTATTGTCCATACCATAGCCCTATCTGACCAGGCGGATAGAGATGGTTTAAGCAGATTGAGTGCTGCAACAGGTGGGGAATGTGAAATTGCCAGATGCGCTGCTGATCTTCAACGTATTATGGCCGACCTGTTTGGTATGGCCCAGGGAGAGGAACTTGTTTTTCTTAGAACAGGTAAGATTAAACAGGGAGAGACCTTTGTCTATCCTGTGTGTATTGAGCAGGGGCAGCTTGCAACTGATTTTATGCTAACCTGGCCAGGCAGTGATATTGACCTTACCCTAATTTCACCAGACAGGACCAGATATACAATGAAACACGCAATATCCAGAGGTTATGGTATAACTGGTTCAACATTCAAACTCATCAAAATAAAAAAGCCTGTTCCATGGACATGGCAAGTGGAAGTGTTTGGCAAAGAGATTGCTCCCCAGGGAGAGGATTTTACCCTGCGCGTTGCAGCCAGACAGAGCTTACTAAAGACAAGATGGGTAGTAAAACCTGTTGTTCCAGAGATTGGTGAGGTCTTTACCATCAGCCTTTTTAATAAAGGCGAGGTGTTCTGGGAAAAGGCAGAGATTACAGAATGGAATGATTCAAGTGCGCCTGTGAAAAACATAAAAAATATGGATACCCTGCTTGCCCAAATTTCAAATTTTTCTTCCCAAACCATTTATTCTTTTGTTCCCACTAAGGCAGGCATTAAAAGGATTCATATACTGGTTCGCGGCAAGACCCCTGATGGCAACCTGGTCATGCGCAGTTTTGATCGGACATTCAGGATAGCAGCCAGGGGTCAGGGTGTACACCGTAAATATGAAATAGATCCCTTTATCAGGAGGAAATAGTAGCTTTGGGCTTGTGCCCAGCGCACAACTGTTTTAAAGAGTTAGAACAAACAGGTAATTACAAGGAAGGTACACTGATTCAGACATTAAATAATATAAGGCAAGGAGAGTCTTATGCTTAAGGCAGGCATTTATCTTGGGAAATATCGCATTATTCGTCTTGTAGGCTCAGGTGGGATGGCAGATGTGTATGAGGCAGAGGATACTACTTTAGGCAGGCGTGTTGCCTTAAAGGTCTTGCCCCCTGAATTTGCCAGGGATGAGGAGCGGGTGGCGCGCTTTCAGAAGGAAGTTCGGGCTGCAGCACAGCTTTCTCATCCCAATATAGTGGTTGTGTATGAAGTTGGAGAGGATAAAGGATATTATTTTTATTCCATGCAACTGGTTACAGGAGGGGATTTAAAAGAGCGTATAAGACAGGGTTTAGATCCACAAGAAGCATTAAATATTTTAAAGCAGATTGCATCAGCGCTTACAGATGCCCATGCACATGGTTTTGTGCACAGGGACATAAAACCAGAAAATATCCTTTTTGATGAAAAGGGCAATGCCCTTTTAACTGATCTAGGCATAGCCAGGGTAATGAGCAGTGGCACAAGGCTCACCAAAACAGGTATGTCCATAGGCACGCCACATTACATGAGTCCTGAGCAGGCAAGGGGGCTAGATGTAGATGGCAGAAGTGATCTCTATTCCTTAGGGATAGTGTTTTATGAGATGCTAACAGGTAAAGTGCCCTATACAGCAGAGGAAACAGTGGCCATTGCCTACAAACACGTAAATGATCCCCTTCCAGAGCTTCCCCTTAAATTAAAAAAATACCAGCCCATTTTAGACAACCTTTTGGCCAAAGAGCCAGCAGACAGATACCAGAGTGCAGATGCTTTGATAAGGGATATAGAATTAATCCAGTCAGGAGGTAGTTTAAAGCGTCCTTCGCATGTGTTTCGCACTATTTCTGAGGCCTCTAAAAAAGGTCCAGCCTGGGCCTGGGCATTTGGAGGGGCCGTTCTTGCGTTGATTCTAGTTGGTTTTTTGTACGGTCATGAGATATTGAACTTGTTTAAGTCCACGCGTCCAGTTGTTGGTGGAGGCGGAACACTGGTTATGTCTTCTTCTGCTGTGTCTTCACCTGTCATAGCAGCTCCAAAACAAAAAACTTCCCCTATGCCTTCACCTAACAAGGCAATTTTAAAAAACGAACCTTCTCCTTCAGTTTCCCAACCAGTTTCCCCTGCTCCAGTGGTGAAAAAGGGCAGGGCAATAGTGTATATAGAGTCTAAGCCTAAAGGGGCAGAACTGTATTTAGATGGAATGCTTAAGGGAAACACACCTTTTCAAGCAGATGATTTTCCATCAGGCACCCATGAGATAATGTTAAAGCATAAGTATTATGATATTGTGAAAGAAAAAATAACACTTGAAGATGATGTTGTATATAAAAAGACCTATGTCCTGAAAAAGGGACAAGGGCATATAACAGTATTAAGTAAGCCAGATAGCGCACTGGTATATCTGGACAGCAAAAAACAAAAAGGCACCACTCCCCTGACCCTGTCCGGTGTTCTGGCCGGAGAGCATGAGGTGAGAGTCCATAAGGACAGATACTATGACACAGAGGAAAAGGTGGAGGTATTGCCAAACAAGACCACAAAACTGGTTGTAACCCTAACAGGTGGAAATCTGGTACTATACAAAGGAAAGTGGCTGGAACCAGACAAGGCAGAAGCATTAAAACAAAAGGATTTTAAAGACCTTATAAAAAAAGCAAAAATAGAGATAAAAAAACAAAATTTTAAAAGGGCAAAACAATATATTAAATCTGCTAGAAAGATATTTTCATCACACAGTGATTTAAAAAAGGTGGAGCAGCAATTAAAAGAGGCAAAGTTTAAATATCTTCTTACCTCAGCAAGGGGGTATCTGCACAAGGGGGCTTTGCAAAAGGCAAAAAAGTCTCTGGAGCAGGCAAAGGCGCTCTTTTCCAATGATCCTGCCATTTCGCCGCTAATGCAGGAATGGAAGAAGAAGAAGAAAGAAGAGGAGATTCGGAAACTTGCAGGCGAATTTGTATGGGTGTCAGGTGGGTGTTATGAGATGGGATGCGGGAGCTGGACTAGTGATTGTGATGGTGATGAATATCCCGTTCACACTGTTTGTGTGAACGGTTTTTGGATGGGGAAGTATGAGGTGACCTTTGCCCAGTATGACAGGTTTTGTGAAGAAACAGGGAGAGACAAACCAGATGATGAAGGCTGGGGCAGGGGTAACAGACCGGTGATAAATGTTTCCTGGAATGATGCCAAGGCCTTTGCCAAATGGCTCTCTAAAAAGACTGGCCGCACATTCCGTCTTCCAACAGAAGCAGAATGGGAATATGCGGCCAGGTCTAGAGGAAGGAAGGTAAAGTATGGCACATCTACAGGAGGCCTGTCCCATGACCTTGCAAATTATGATGGGACAGGTGGCAGAGATAGGTGGGAATACACCTCACCTGTTGGCTCTTTTGCGCCCAATTCCCTTGGCCTATATGACATGTCTGGGAATGTATGGGAGTGGTGTGAGGATGTGTATAATGAAAATGCCTATAAACATCACTCCCGCAATAATCCTATATATACGGGTTCAGGTTCTTATCGTGTTATTCGCGGCGGTAGCTGGAGCTTCGAGCCCAGGGACGTGCGGTGTGCCCTTCGCAGCTTCAGCGGGCCTGGTAATAGGTACGACGATGTAGGCTTCCGCCTGGTTTGTGAGAAACATTAGTTTTTGTTTTTTTACATTTTTACCTTTTGCAAGCGGGCGTAAGCCCGCTCGCGATTTTTTTTAAATATTCATATTTGCTATATATATGACATATATATATGAGAAACAATTATTACTTTATAAAGGTAATCAAAGACCATGCCATTTAAAATTATTACCATACCCTTTGACCCTGAAAAAGAGTGTTTTTTGGAAGAGTGTCTAAATGATTTTTGCCTGAACAAAAAACTAAAGCAGTGGAAGGCAGAGTTCTTTGCCTCAGCTGAAAAGGTTTATTGGACAATATTTATAGAGTACGACATGGTCCTGGAACCAGAAAAGACAGATGATTCCTTTTCAGAACCACAGCGTCTTTTATATAACAGACTGAGAGAATGGAGAAAAAACAAGGCCCAGAAAAACGGAGTACCAGTTTATATTATAGCTACTAACACAGAGCTTAAACAACTGGTTGTTCAAGCTCCCACAACCATTGAATCCTTAAAAAATATTAAAGGATTTGGAAAAAAAAAGATAGAGCGCTACGGCAAGGAGATAATCAACTTCATAAAAACCTTTTATGAAAAAAAATAAATGGCCAGAGAAGATTATCCTGTTTTTGAAAAATGGACCAAAATCCTGGACTGGATCTTGGATACAGTGGAAAAATTTCCCAAAAGCGCCAGGTTTTCCCTGGCAAGCAGAATTGCAAACATCGCCCTTGATGTTATGGAAAAGATAATTGAAGCCATATATATAAAAAACCGTTTGTATATATTAAGAGACATAAACTTATATATAGAAAAATTAAGAGTATTGTTTAGAATATCTATGACTAGAAAATATATTTCTATGAGACAATATGAGTTTATTTCTCTTGAGATTACAAATTTTGGCAAGATGATTGGTGGATGGATTAAACATGAAACGAACAGGAAATCTATATCCAAAAGTAATTACTTTTAATAACCTTTATATTTCTTTTTTAAAAGCTTTTAAAGGTTGTAGAAAGAATACTGAATCTTTGCATTTTTTCTTTAACCTTGAATATAATCTTTGGAACTTAAAAAAAGAGTTGGAGGAATGCTCATATTGTCCAGGAAAATATAGATATTTTAAAATTTATGACCCTAAAGAGAGGATAATTGCAGTGGCTCCTTTTAGGGATAGAATCGTGCATCATGCTATTGTCAATGTTTTAGAACCAGTTTATGAAAAAATTTTTATTTATGACTCGTACGCAACACGAAAACATAAAGGAACACACAAGGCAATTTTAAGGGCGCAGAGATTTTTGAAAAACAATAGGTGGTTTTTAAAGACAGACATAAGAAAGTATTTTGATAGTGTTAATCATGATATTTTACTGAAAGTCTTAAAAAGAAAAATTAAAGATAAAAAAATGTTATGGCTTTTGGAAAAAATTATTAAAAACGGAGGCAAAAATGGAAAGGGCCTTCCAATCGGTAATCTTACAAGCCAATTTCTAGCTAATGTTTATTTGGATATATTTGACCACTTTGTAAAGGATAAACTTCAAGTGAAATATTATGTAAGATATATGGATGATATGGTATTTTTCAGTAATGATAAATCATATTTAAACAAAATACACATGGTTTTTGTGGATTTTTTAAACAAAACATTAAATCTTACTTTTAAAAATCCTTTTATAAATCAACAGCTAAACGGTCTCAGTTTTTTAGGTGCAAGGATATTTCCTAAACTTTTGAGAATAAAACCTAAAAGTTTAAATAGATGTGTAAAAAAAATAAAGAAAAGATTTTATGAACAAAAACAAGGCAAAATAGAGGAAGAGAGTTTAAAACAAACTTTGGCAAGTATTGATGGTTATATTTCTTTTTATAATGCTCGTAGGCTTAAGCCAAATTTTTTTTCAAGGGCAGGCGCGTAAAGGTTCTAATCGTGTTATTCGCGGCGGTAGCTGGAACAACAAACCCAGGAACGTGCGGTGTGCCAATCGCAACAACAACGGGCCTGGTAATAGGAACAACAATGTAGGCTTCCGCCTGCTTTGTGAATAAAGCCAGTTTGGCAGAACGTCTGGTGTTTTTTAAGATGCCAGAGCAGTCCCTTGGCTTTACATTGCGCCTGTCCTGCACTGGCATTGCCCAGTCAAAAAATAAGTGATCCGGATAAGCATTTATTAAGAAATTTTTCTTAAAGATGCTTATCCGGAAATCTGGAGGTAATATGAAAATTGAATTCTCAGGCGCCACTCATACAGGAAGAGTAAGAAAACACAATGAAGATAGCTATGCTATAGAACCAGAGTATGGTTTGTTTGTCATAGCTGATGGCATGGGAGGGCATGGCAGTGGAGACGTTGCCAGCAAGATTGCAATTAACAAAATTGTAAATTCAATGAAACAGGGAAAAGAACTGGACCAGGCAATCCTGGATGCTCATCAGGCAATCCTGGATGCAGCAGAGCAGGGCACTGGATCGTCTTCAATGGGCTGTACTGTTGTTGCCCTGCAAATAAAAGGTGACTTATACAAAATTGCCTGGGTGGGAGACAGCAGGGCATATTTGTGGAATGGAAAAATCCTGCGTCAACTCACAGAGGACCATTCCTATGTGCAGGAGCTGATTAATGCTGGAGTGCTAACCAGGAAAGATGCCAGGGATCATCCTCAGCGTTCAGTGATTACCCGTGCCCTTGGTTCTGGCACAAATAGAGATTTAAAGGTTGACCTGATTTCAGGCACGCTTTTTCCAGGCCAGAAGATACTTCTTTGTTCTGACGGTCTTAGTTCTGAGCTTGATAATGGAGAAATAGAGAAGATTCTTGCACAGGAACAACAATCTAAAGGCGCAGTGCACAAACTTATTGATGCTGCCAATGAAAATGGAGGAAGTGACAATATTACAGTTATTCTGGTGTCAAAACCAGGCAAGGCCAGAGATGTAACTATGCCTCGCAAAGCAGTTGATGTGGGCGTTAAGTCTGGTAACAGGACTTTTTTTATTGTTTTTATCATAGCAGCATTATTACTCATTATGGCCCTGGGGTATATATTTTGGGGTGGTAAAAAACAGAGCAACTCCTCAAGGTCTTCTGGTATTTTGAAAAACAGGGCAAATTTTAAAAACTTTTCAGCAACCCCAGGGAAGTTGTCTTCAAAACCCCTGCCCAGGTTGGGGCAAAAGACCAAAAAGGAGGAAAAGGCTTTTTAAAAATTTTAAATTATAAATTTTGGATTTTGAATTTAAAGAGGAACAGAGTTCTGCTTTATCATGAAATTCTTATAATAGGTGTAATCCTTTATAATCCAAAATCCAACATCCAAAATTATATTAAGGAGATTTTGTCATGTTAAAGCTCATTATTAAAGGTGACGCAAAAAAAGAAGTAATGTTGGACAAAGCAAAGATTTCCTTTGGCAGGGATGGTTCCAATGATGTTGTGCTGGACTCAAGCGTTGTGTCAGGTTTTCATGCTTAAATTCATGTGGATGGCAACAGAGTTTTTTTAATAGACCTTGGGAGCACCAATGGGACCTTTGTGAATGGTAAACGCATTGTGGGCAGGCAGGAGATAAGGCCATGGCAAAAAATCAGATTTGCAGATGTGGAAGCAGAAGTGGTTGATACAAAGAGCAGAAAGCCCACTACTGTGATGCAGGCAATTAATGACTCTGATCTGTCAGCATCATATAGATCAGGAAGTGAAAAAGTAAAATGGAAGCTAAAGGGCATAACATCTCCTGTTGCGGGCAAATCCTTTGTAATAAAGGATAAGACCATTATGGGCAGGGATGCTAGGTGTGAAATAGAGATTTCCTCCAGTATGGTCTCCCGTAATCATGCAGAGTTATTTTTCAGGGGAAATGTTTTGATGATAAGGGACCTTGGGAGTACCAATGGGACTTATGTTAATGGTGTGCGTATATCTAAAGAGATGTCCTTGCAAAATGGAGATGAAGTAAAGCTGGATGAAGTGAGTTTTGAGGTTGTTGGGCCACAGGATGAAATGGCCAAAACAACTCTTCGCCCCGCAGTGGTGGATGTATCCAAAACCACTGTTCGTCCTTCTATTGAAAAGACCAGTATTTCTTCAGCAAACAAGATCGCTATTATGTAAAAAGTCAAGCGGAGTAGCAAAGTAATAAAAAAATTTTGTTAAAGCATGGTTTAAGCTCCATTAGGTTTATTTAGTGGTAATAGCAGAATAAATATAAATGCAAGCTATTA
>JALWFY010000138.1 GCA_027013815.1 Desulfohalobiaceae bacterium
CCTGGCATCATATCTAGACCAGCTTGTTTTAATTTAATGAGCACGTCTTTTATAGAAATTTTAGAGGTCATGGCTATATGCTCTATCTCTACAGCAGTAAAGCATTTTAAGGTAACATCTGGTCTTAACTCTCTTATTGTTTTTAATATTTCTATGTAATATGATAGGTCAAAGTCTGGATGGCATCCTCCTACAATGTGTATTTCTTTGATAGGAGAGGTTATGTTTTCAAGTATCTTGTTTTTTATGTCTTGTATGGTGAGTTCAAATGCACCTGGTTGATCTTTTTTCCTGGAAAAGGCACAGAACTTACATCCATTTACACAAATATTTGTATAATTTATGTGCTGATTTAGCACATAAGTGGTTTGTTTCCCATGGAGGATTTTTCTTTTTATATGGGCAAGGTATGCAATTACATATGGATCAGGACATTTATATATTTTTATTCCCTCTTGTCTACTTATCCTTTGTCCATTGGAAATCTTTTCATATACGTTTAATAGATTGTATTTTTTTAATTTTTTTAGCATGATCTTTTCCTATATATTTAGTTGGCCTGATTTTAGGATACAAGTAATAAAAGTCAATAAAAAAACATTTTAACTTAAATAGATGGATAATTAAAAATAGGTTATAGATACTGGGCGTTAAATTTTTTATAATTGGAGGTAATTATGAAAAAATTATATTTTGCAATATCCCCATGTCCCAACGATACATACATATTTGGTGCGTTATTAAAGGGTTTTATAGATACTCCATTTGAGATAGATTTTATTTTAAGGGACGTAGAGGAGCTCAATAAACTGGCAATTAAAGGTCATTTTGATGTGATAAAGGTCAGTGTTGCCATGTATCCAAAGGTTAGGGATAAATATGTATTACTCTCCAGTGGTGGTGCCATGGGAAGGGGTTGTGGACCTATTATAGTGTCTATACAGGAGTTAGATCTAGACCACCTCATAGATATAAAGGTTGGAATCCCTGGGAAAAATACCACTGCCTATTTACTTTTTACAAAGGCCGTGCCTGATTTTAAAGGAGAGATCTTAGAGATTAAATATAATGAGATTATACCTAGCTTGTTAAAGGGGGATATAGATGTAGGTATTTTAATACACGAGGCCCGTTTTACATATAAGGAATATGGGCTTAATCTGGTTATGGATTTAGGACAGTGGTGGGAAGAAGAGACAGATTTGCCAATCCCCCTTGGTTGTATCCTGGCAAAGAATGATTTAGGTAATAAAATGCATATAAAAATAGAATCCCTTATAAGGAATAGCATAAAATATGCTGACAATAATTTAGAAAAAATATGGCCCTTTATAAAAGAAAATGCACAGGAGATGGAAGATGAGGTTATCTTGAGTCATATAAAGACCTTTGTAAATGAATTCTCAATTGATATTGGTATCCAAGGGAATAGGGCAATAGATGTCCTATTATAACTGATAATTGAATGATTTTGTTAAATACAGGATAATTTTAAGTTCAAGCCTTCATTTTTTTTCTGGTTTTATATATATTACCAAATACTATTTGGGCTAATTTGTCCACCACAAGATTATGCAGTTTCCCTCCGAGACTATTATTTTAATATAGCAGAAAATATATTGGAATTAAGAAATATTTAAAACAATTGAAGGGTAAAAAGATGTTAGAAAACTTTCCTATTAACAAGTTTAAGAATATTTGCCCTATCTCTGGACTAGTGGTTTTTCAATCTAAAGAGTGGAAAAACGTGTTGTTGTCTGATGAATGTACATGTTCTTATTTTTTAATTGGAGATAGGATTGTAGTTAGTAAACCTGTTGGGTTTGCTGGTTTAGAAGAGGTCAAGGGGTCAATGGACTTTATAGATAAAATTATCTCAGAGTATATAAAGGACAAGCCATTTATATTAATGCATGATTATTCTGGGGTAAAGGGATTTTCAGAAGAGGGTAGGGAATATTATTTAAAACACAAGCAGGCTAACCCCAACCTAAAAGGGATTATATTTTTTGGCATATCTCCAATTGTAAAGCTAGGGATAAATCTTGGGAGGGTAAAAATAGGTGATATAATGATATATATTGTAAAAGATTATAGAGAGGCCATAAATATTGCAGTACCCCTGGTCTTTGATCTTCCAAAGAATGTGGTAAATTTGTCAAAATTTAACAAAGAGTATCTTGTTTCTACCACTGTTTCTAAACCCAACCATGTGGTCAATCAGAATGATTTAGTGGAGTATTTAAATAACATTATGGATATTATTGCAAGTATAGACTGGACTAGACCAGGGATAGACGATTTTTTGATAAAAAGTGTACAACCCCCTATAAGGTCTATTTTAGATGCACTTTGTTTGATAAAGTATGACTTTGACCAAATACTTGAGGAACACAAAAGAAAAAATCTGATAATCAGTGAACAGAGAAAGAAATATCAAACAATAGTGGATAATGTATCTGATCTGTTGTTTATACATGATTTAAATGGAAAATTTTTGGAAGTAAATGCAGCATGGAAACAGATTGGATTCTCAGAACAGGACCTCAAAGATATGGCCCTATGGGATATAATCCCAGAAAGATATCATCATGAAATATCTATGTATTTAGAAGAAATTAGAAAAAAAACAGAACTCCAAGGCCTTATGAGACTTAAATTAAAGAATGGAGAAGAGAGGATAGTAGAATACAGAAATACCCTTGTACATGATATAGAGAATCAGAGATATGTTGTATATGGCTCTGCTAGGGATATAACATATAGGATAAAACTGGAAAAGCAGTTGAGATTTAATGAAATGCTCTATAGGGGGATCATGGAGGCATCTCCAGACCCTATCCTTTTATTTGATTCTAGTACAAGTGTTATTTATGTAAATCCTGCATTCTGTTCTATAATGGGATATGGAGAAGAGGAGGTCATTGGCAGGGAACTGTTTTTTTTAGACAAATCAACAATGGACCATATATTGAATCTATTGATAAGTCACAAGAAGGTAATAAGTTACGATGCAATAGGAATTAAGAGGAATGGGGAAAAGATATATCTATCAGTTAGTGTGTCAAAGATAGATGCTGAGGGTAGAGACAATGAATTTGTGATGATCCTAAGGGATGAGACAGAAAAAGTATTGGCCAAACAGGAAGTGGATTTATATAATGAACGTTTAGAAGAAATAGTTCAAGAAGGGACTTACCAATTAAGGGAATCAGAAGAAAGATACAGGACTATTTTAGAAACAATTGAGGATGGATATTTTGAAGTAGATTTACAGGGAAATTTGACCTTTGGAAATGATTCCCTGTTCAAGATTACAGGATATACAAGAGAGGAATTATTGGGCAAGAATAATAGGGAATATAGTGATGAAAAAAATTCCAAGATCCTGTTCAAGGCATTTAATCAGGTATATAGGACAGGGGAGCCCATAAAGGCCCTAGAGTGGGAGATGGTTTCTAAAGGAGGAAAAAGAAAATATATAGAAAATTCTGTTAGTCTAATAAGGGACAGAGATGGAAAACCAATAGGATTTAGGGGTATTGTCAGGGATATTACAAAGAGAAAACAGATGGAGAGGGAGATTATTGAGGCCAAGGACCTAGCTGAAAAGGCCAATGAGGCAAAAACCATGTTTATTGCAAACATGTCCCATGAAATAAGGACTCCTTTAAATGGTATTATAGGTATTTGCGAGATTTTAAGGGATATAGACCTTCCCTTTGATGCAAAGATGTTGGTGGAAAATATATTTTCTGAGGCCAACATGTTATTTAGCCTGATAAATAATGTGCTTGATTTGTCTAAAATTGAGGCAGGAAAGATTGAACTAGAGGAGATCTCTTTTGATATAAAGGAATTATTTTTTAACATTGTTAAGGTATTTTCTGTTAAGGCAAGGAAAAAGGGGTTAGAATTTTATTATCACTTTCCTCAAGGTATACATAGCAATTTATTAGGAGATCCTACTAGGTTGAGGCAAATCCTTTACAATCTGCTTGAAAATGCAATAAAATTCACTCCAAAGGGAAAGGTGGGAATTAGGTGTGAAGTAATTAAAGAGAAGGATGATAAGATAAACCTATGTTTTTTTATAGAAGATACAGGGATAGGGATTCCAAAGGACAAACAAAATCAAATATTTAAAGGGGTTGTCCAAGCAGATGTGTCCACTACAAGGAAGTTTGGGGGAACAGGATTAGGGGTTACAATATCTAAAGAGCTAGTAGAACTCATGGGTGGTAAACTTAACCTAGAAAGCTCTGTGGGAGAAGGGTCCACGTTTTGGTTTTGTTTGGAATTTAAAATAGCTAAAAAGGGGAATGGAGAAGTATTTTTTAAGAGTTTAGAATGTATAGAACTTAGAGATAAAACTTTTTTAATAGTATCTGACTCTCCTCAGTTTTTAAGAAAGATTCAAGATATTGTGAATCCTTTTGGTGCTAGGTGTGTTAGTTCTTCTACCGACCAAGACCTATTTTCCATATTGGGGGAGGAAAAAATAGACCTTATTCTCCTGGATCTCAGAGATGAAGAGACAAACCCCTTTGAGTTAGTTAAAAAGATTCAGTCTAATAAGGAGTTTTCCAACATCCCAATAGTGGGAGTTGCCCTGGTTGGAATGATAGGGGATGGAAGAAAGTGTAGAGATGCCAAGATGTCAGGATATATATCATTGCCTGTATCAAAAAGAGAGGTAGAGATTATTTTAAAGGGTGTACTCTCTGGTACAACTATGGATAATAATTGTAAATTTATTACAAAGCATGAGATACCTAAAAAAAAATTAAATCTATATAGGATATTATTAGTGGAGGACTATGAAGTGAACAAGATGGTTGTAACACGTCATCTAAAAAAAGAGGGTTTTGATGTAGATATAGCCTCAAATGGAGTGGAAGCAGTTAATATGTTTTTAAAAAGAGAATACCATTTAATCCTTATGGATATTCAGATGCCTGAGATGGACGGGTATAGGGCCACAAAAGAGATTAGAGAGATTGAGAAAAAGATGGGGAGAAATCCTGTTCCAATAATAGCCATGACTGCCCATGCAATGAAGACAGATAAGGAAAGGTGTATAAATAGCGGAATGAACGACTACATCTCTAAACCCATTAGGAGGCGAGACCTAATAGAAATGGTCCATAAATGGATATTAAAAGAAACAGAAGAAAAAGCACAACAATCAAATAATGATTACCTCAACAAACAAGGGGACCCTATAGATCTGGATATGGCCTTAAAGGAATTTGATGAGGATATGGATTTCTTTCTGGAGGTAGTCAAGGGATTTATAGAGAATTTAAAACAACAATTAATAACAATAGAAAATTATTTAAAGGATAGTAATTTGGAATCGTTATCCAAGGAGGCTCACTCAATAAAGGGTGGGGCATATAACTTGGGTGCCAAGCCTCTTGGGGGCGTAGCCTCTAAATTGGAAGATGTTGCAAAACAAGGAAATATGTCTTTAATAAACCAATATGTAAAAGAACTTTGGGAGGAATTTAAAAGATTGGAATCTTTTCTTAAAGAAAAACTTAAGGGCTTTGATTTATGAGAATTTTGATAGTAGAAGACGAGTATGTGAGTCGCAGGAAATTGGAGAAAATCTTAAGTGTTATTGGTGAATGTCATAGTGTAACCACTGTGGCAGATGCGTATAAATTATTTTTAAATAGTATAAAAGAAAATTTTTGTTTTGATCTAATCTCATTGGATATTGTACTTCCTGATGGATGTGGTATTGATCTTTTATACAAAATAAGGGATTTGGAAAAAAGATTTAATATACCTGAGTCTAAGAGGGTAAAGGTTATAATGGCCACATCCCATTCAGATATAGAGAGGGTAAGACAATGTGTAAAATTAGGTTGTAATGATTTTATAGTTAAGCCCTTTAACAAAAAGAAGGTCTTGGAAAAGTTACAAAAACTTGTCCCAATAGATGATGTGTGTAATAAAGAAAGAGGAACTGTAGATATCATTGAAGAAATTGTTAAAAAATTAAAAAAAGGGGACCTCGGTTTACCTACCATATCAAATACCTGGATGTTACTTCAGGATGCAGTCTCGCAAGGGGCGAATCTAGATGAGATTGCACACATTATAAAACAAGATCCCACTGTTTGTTATAAGATCATAGCAACTGCAAACTCTCCAATTTATAAGTCTGTTAAAAAAATAGTAAAAATAGAAGACGCCCTATCTAGAATAGGACTTGATATTGCCATACAACATGTGCATAATATTTATGCCAAGTCATATTTCCACGACAACTCAGGTATTTTAGCTGAATTTTCAAATGATTTGTGGGTCCATAGTGTAGCAGTGGCAAATCTTTGTTCAATTATTTGTAAAACCCTACAAATTGAACTAGAAGAAGATCCGTATCTGCTAGGCCTATTTCATGATATAGGAAAACTAGTACTTATTAAGGCTATCTCTGAGCTCTTAAAAATGAGGAAATGTGATGATGTAAAGATGCAAGATATTTTAATGGTTATTGGGAATTTCCATTCAGAACTAGGAATGGCCCTGTTGTCTGCCCATAATTTTCCATATGTTTATCTAAAAGTTGCAAAATTTCACAATCATCTGGAGGGATGCTCTCATCTTTCAAAGGAAATACTCGTAGTAAACCTTGCAAATGAGATCGTCAAATCTCAGGGCTATGTGGCTGGTATATATGTGCCTACGGAACTTAATTCTTTGATTTCTTATAAAATATTGAACCCTGGTAGGTATATAGATGAATTTATACTTAAGTTAAAAGAGGTTATGGATATCGCTACCTTAATATAGCTAAATCCCCCCCTTCTATTCTATAGGGTACGAGAGATGGTGAAATGGTTAAATAGTTAAATGGGTCAATGGGTCGATCATATTCCACTATCCCACTATTCTGCTCTTCACTATGACATATGGATATGAACAGCATGAGTGGTTTCTAATAACATGCCGGAAATTTTATATACTTGCATGCAATGGGTTAAAAAGGTATAGTAAAAGGCTATGATGGTTGGATTGAAGAGATAAGTCTGGTTATTTCTGGTGTATTAGGATTAGAAAATTCAAACTTAAGCCCATTGAATTTATATATAGAACATGCCCACTGAGAGAGGAAGGTATTGAATAAATGAACATTTTTTGGAATATTAAGAAAAATAGTAATATTGATGATGCTACTTTAATAGAACATACACTAAAATATGGAGATTTTAATGATATAATAAAATTATTCAAAAAATTTGATAAAAATAAAATAAAGAGAATTTGGCTAAAAACAATGGCTAATGATAAGAGATTTTTGAAAATAAATTTAATGATAGCAAGGATTTTTTTTGATATGGATGTTGAAAAGGAATATTTTAAGGAATTAAATAATGCAAGATTTGAAGTTAGAATGTCTCTTAAATAATACAAGAGAAGTTCTGTTAGAACTCATTAAGCATGATTACATGAAAAATTTTGTGTTAGTGGGAGGAAGCGCTTTAACATTAAGATTTTGTCACAGATTTAGTGAAGATTTAGATTTTTTTACATATGAAGATTCTTTTAAAAAACAAGATATTTTCAAAATTATTAAAAGATTTGATAAAAAAGAGGTGGTAAATATAAGTGATGATCAGATTGATGTCATAATAAAGGGAGTAAAAGTTACCTTTTTTAATGCAAAATGGGAATTTTTAACACCAGAAAGAGGAAAAAATTTTAATGTTGCTACCTTAGAGCAAATTGCAATCATGAAAACAAATACTCTTTTTTTAAGAGCAAAATATAGGGATTATTATGACTTGTATTTTTTGGCACATCATTTTAGTTTAAAACAACTTTTTGAATTGTCAAAAGATATTTTGAACGGTATAAATTTTAAACTTTTTATAACAGCTTTAACTTTTATTGATGATATTGAAGACGAAAAATTGGACTATCTAAAACCAATAAAAAAACTTTCATTAAAAGAAATAAGAAGTTTTTTTGAGCAAAAAATAAAAAAAGAGTTCTTTACTAACTGAAAATAGCGGGATGAGACTGTCAAACAGGGCTCCATTAAAGTTTTTAGGGAAGTTATAAGGTAGGACAATCAATGGTAAATGGCATAGAAGGCAAAGGACAAATGATGGCTAAAGGCAAAATTAGGCTAATGGCTAAAGGAAAGATTTTGACCCTTCGCCTTTTGCCTTTAGCCTAAAATATGTTTGGGAGTAGGTGACTTGAAATTTTTGAAAATGCCGACTTTGACGGAGACCTGTATTCTCAAAATAGATTATAGAGGTGAGGATAGATTGTCCTGCTTACCTAGGGGTGGAGGCAACAGCCATCATTGTGTTTTGCCTAGCAGAAGGCTAGGTAGTTGGTATATATGTGTCCACGGAGCTTGATTCTGTGATTTCTTATAAAATGTTTATCCCTGGGAAGTATATAAATGAATTTGTACCTAAGTTAAAAGAGGTTATAGATATCACTATGTTAATATAGCTTAGTCCCCACAGGGCCTTGTTTTGCAAGGTTCCCTTCGCCCACAACAGGTCTTACCTGTTGCTTCAAATCTGCATGTCCCATCTCCCTGTTTACTCCTATTTTTACCACTTCCTTTTAGGATAAATCCAGCACCTCCACTAATGAGCCGTTTTACATCTCCACCACATTGTGGGCACCTCTCTATTGGTTTGTCTGTTATTGCCTGCTTTTTTTCAAACCTATGTCCGCACTCTGTGCACTGGTATTCATAAGTTGGCATAAACTCCCTCCTACGTTCTTTTGTGACTTAATTATTCCCTTGGATTGGTTGTGTCAAGACATAGGAACCGAGCTTTACTTTTGCATGATTTGCAATAACACTACATTTAGCCTTAAATAAGAAAAAGATATTGTGTTTTACATTGCTCAAGCTCTCAAAATTCCCCTGGCCTTTTGAGATAATTAGGTCTGAGCCCCAGAATATATCAAGAAATTCCTTTTTGCAGTCTTCTAGAATAGTTCCTGGGGCATCTGAACCATTGTCTATTACCTCTACAATCTCTGTTAATCCACAGAACTTGGCGTCTTCAATGGTTGCATCGTTTATAATGGGATAGCCCCTTACAGCAAGTATTATTTTGTGTGGACCTATTTGTTCAATAAATATTTTATCGAATACAATTTCTCCTGCGTTATCAGCTAGATAAATTATTTTATTTGCCTTTTTGATCTGTTTGTTAAATGTTTTATAATCACCAATAAAAGGTTCTTTAATGGATTTTACAATGGAATTTTCCACGTCCTGTATAGTGATATCATTTTTTACCCCAAGGTCT
>JALWFY010000139.1 GCA_027013815.1 Desulfohalobiaceae bacterium
TGGCATCAATTACATACCACTTGCGTTCTTCTATGGCCTTTTCTCTAGGAAGGCTGAAAGTTTTAAATCCACTCATTTTTGGCTCCTAATTTGAATTTCATATTTAGATTTGCACTCAAAATTGGAAGAATAATAACTAACTTTATACATTTGCCTTGTCAAGAGTTAAAATATAAATATTAACTTTTTAGTTGTTGAATTAGATCGTAAAGTTCTTGTGATATTCTATTTAGATCAATTACTGCCTGTGCAGATTGATTCATTGCCTCTGCTGTTTCTTGACTTATCATAGACACATTTGAAACAGCTTCATTTACCTCAGAGGTTAGAGATAAAAATTCGTCCATTGTATTTGCAATGTCTTGTACCTCTGTGGCAAGTTCTTCTACAAAACCAACAACCTCCTTCAACCTTTTTCTTGAATTATGAGCAATTTCATTGATCTTACCAATAACATCCGCTGCATTATTTGTATACTCTATATTTTGGCTGACACTTGTTTTTACCCTTTTAATAAATTCGCCTACTTCCCCAGTGGCAGTCATGGTCTTTTCTGCAAGTTTTCTAACTTCATCTGCTACCACAGCAAATCCCCTCCCTGCTTCTCCAGCCCTCGCCGCCTCTATAGCTGCATTTAAAGCGAGTAAATTAGTCTGATCTGCAATATCCCTGATCACCTCAGTTATCTGATCTATGCCCTGGGCCTGATTTCCCAATTCTTCCATTGTATGACGCAGGGAATTTGAATTCTCGTATAAAAAGGAGATCTTATCTACTAGGTCTTTTACCATTACCTCTCCTTCTCTAGCCAATTCTTTAGTATTATCAGCAAACTCAACAAGCTTGTCTATATTTTGTTTTTTCTCCTGGATAGATACATTCATATTCTCCATTGAACCAGTGACCTGGGATATCATTTCCTCCTGTTCTCTAGTTCCCCTTGCTGTTTCTTCTATTTGAGACGACATTTGTTCAGATGCAGAGGAGAGTACCTCAACTATCTCCTGCAATTGATCAGCCGCCTGTTTCATCCCCTCTATTCTGGCCCTTTCTGCTTGTTGTCTTGCTTCTTCAGCTATTTTTTGGGCCTGTTTTGCCTTTTTTGATTCTAGCATAGCCCTTTCCTCTTTTTCCTTTGATGCCTTAAACAACTCCCTTAAATTCTTTATCATCTCCCTCAAGGATCCATCTAATAAATAACCTATCTCATCTCTAGAAACGATCCTTATATCTACATCAAGATTCCCTTTGGCTACTTCATCTGCAACCCTAATTGACTCTTTTATTCCCTGAGTAACTAACTTATTCAATAATATTGCTGAAATAACTCCTAAGATGCATGTACCCAAATAAAATATTAGTCCTTTTTTTAAAAAAAACCCAAATGCATCTCCAAGGTCCTGCGCGTTATGAAAAGCAGCAAGCCCAACCACTATCATCCCAATGCCTCCACCAAAAAACAAAAGTATACACGCCTTAAATAATCTAAACTTCAAACTATATGCCCTATATTTTTCAGATAATGGAATATCTGATGTCCACATCTCCCAGTTCGCAGTTAGGGCCAAGTCAAAGGGAGGCCAGAAAATAAATAACAGGGATACAGCCAAGAGTATGTCCATTATATATTCCATGCCATCTATAAATGAGTAACCAAAGATAGCAAAGTTTGGACCTATAAAGGTCAAGATCAAGGCAAGAGAAAGATACCACTTGGGCAAACCGGCCGCCCGTTTTTGTGCAACAACAAGGTCTTCTTTTCTCCTGGTCATACGGTAAGTTTCAATATCTTTTATATGTTTCCAAAGGATATAGTATGCAAAGGGTAAAAACATGGACAACCACAATATCCCTCCAATACCAAAAAGCAATCTTATAAACTCATGAAGATTCCATATCCCAAGATATAGATTTAACAAGAACCAAACATTTAATACCAAGATAAATTGAACAAACCAGAGGAAATAAAACTTTTTTTTCATCTTTAAAACCCCTTATATTTAATACCTCATTTAAAACAAAAATCAATGTTCGCTAAGCAAGAAAAATTTTATATAAATTATTTATAGTTTTTGCAATACAATCTATATATATCTTGTTCAATGACCTCAGGGACCAACCCCCGCAAACTTTTTCCAAACAATGCCTTTTTTCTAATCATAGAACTACTTACTTCTATCCTTGGTATATTTATATAATCTATCCTATTTCCCTCTATTCTCCACGAGTAATCTAAAAATCTCTTGGCCTCAGGGAGTTTTTTATCCAAAAAATGCTCCAACTCAAATAGGTCTTCTTCCTTCCTACCAACCACAACAAGGTTAGATAAAGAAAACAACTCCCTCCACTTATACCATTTGTCCAAACCCTTAATTTCATCCCCCCCAATAACAAAAAACAAATCACTCTTAGGATAGATCACCTTAAGTTCTTTTAATGTCCAAACAGTATAGGATGGACCATCTCTATCACCTTCAATTGTATTTATCTTTAAAAAATCAATATCGTGGATAGCTTTTTTTAAAAGCATCACACGCATATAAAAAGGAACCATTTTTTTATTGAGTTTATGGGGGGGACGTGGAGCAGGAATAATCTCAACCCAATCTAATTCCATTTGTTCTTTTACTTCAATGGCCACTCTTAGGTGGCCATTGTGAACTGGATTAAAACTCCCCCCAACAAGTCCTATTCTCATTCTAGGTCCAATAACTCACTAATATAGTTTAAGTCCTTATCTGACCCTCACCAAATGCCACAAATTTTGTGGAAGTAAGTTCTTTTACGCCCATTGGCCCATAGGCATGGAGCTTTGATGTGCTGATCCCTATTTCAGCACCAAGTCCCAATTCTCCTCCATCATTAAACCTAGTAGATGCATTTACTAAGACTAATGATGCATCTACTTCCTTCAAAAACCTCATAGCTCTTTGATGAGAATTTGTTA
>JALWFY010000140.1 GCA_027013815.1 Desulfohalobiaceae bacterium
ACCAGGGAAAACCTGCTATAACCGATTTATACAATTTATTCTCCACTAGAAATTTGTCCATTGCAGCCCTAAGACCTTTAAGATAGGTATATTCCTTTTTCTCAAATAAAGGAACCTCTAAAGATAATCTTTTTGAATTTATGGCCCCACAAACTACCACCTCTTCTCCTGGATTTAAACTCACCTCAAAATATCCAGGACTAAACAAGTCATTGTGTGGTTCTAATCCCCTTTCTTGCTCTAATTCTAAATAAACCATATAATTCCATTCTGGTTGATATATAAATCTACCCTTTGAGGCCTGGACATACAGACTATGTCCATCTTCTGGTTTAAACAAGAATCCATTTTCTATTTTTGATATAGCCTTAGGGAATTCATTCTCTGGACCCATATAGGCCTTTGTGAGTTCATGGTGAGACCTATTTTCTATATCAGGTCTAAGTATAAGTTTTATCTCATTTGTCTCCTCGTTTTCTTCCTTTGAAGGATGTCTAAAAAATTTTATACTCACCTGATTGTCTTCCTCAGACAAATATACAAACACGCTTAGATGTATGTGTTTGCCTATCCCAGTGGGTACATAAAAGTCCCACTTTGCCATGTTATCATAATTAAAAGAAAATTTTTGAACTAGGTCTTTATTTATCTCCTGAGAATATCCCTGATGCACCACCCATCCCCTTAACCTTGTGAACATTATACATCTATCATCTAAAAAGTCTGGATTGAGATTCCCTGATAATAGGGCATTGTATTTTGTCTCTAATTCCCCCCACCATACAGGCACCCAACAGAGGGCGCCTCTTTTATTAGACGCTAGATGGGTAAAAGATCTTCTCAGTATCTCCCGTCTATTAAATTGGGTCTTTACCTTGGTTTCTTTATAATGTTCTAAAAATAACAACTTGGTTTGTCTCTTTACTACTCCATCTTTTGTATATACCCAAACCGTTAGATCAATTTCTTTATTTTGTTTGAACTTGAATCTTTCAGGATAGAAAATAGAGAAATAATGATGATTATTACCTTTTATGGAAATATCAGAATATATAACTTCATCACCATCTTTTAAGTGAATCCTAAAGGGATATTTACTACAAAACAAAACTAGATGTTCAGGTGGAATCATAACCATTCTATTTATATCTTCTGGATAGCACCACTTGATTATTCTATCTGCAGGTCTAGATATCTCTTTGAGATAAAAATAGGGATCATCTAAAAAAAACCCTATTTCTCTTTCCTCAATATCTATATGAGACATGCCATTAAAAAATTTAAAGGAATTATAAAACTTTTCTCTGGCCCTTTGATACACACAACTCTCTGGCACGGTTCTCCTTTTGTTAAATTCATGTTCCACTATACTGAGGTCTTGCTTTTTAGGGCTAAGACACAACACACCCCCTGCCTCTAAAGTACAGGTGGCCACATCTTTCTCTATATCCAGCCTTACCTCATTCCCTGTTATTAGGTCCCAAAACAATTGATCTTTTATAGGCAATTTAAATTTTACAGTATTTTGTCCCTTACAATCTAAGTTTACAACTATTATTAAAAAACCTGGTCCCTTTACACTCTTCCTAATGGCCACAATACAGTCTTTAGAATATATTTCAGGGAACTTTATCTTTGCTCCAGGCAAAAATGTCTCATGGGACTTTAGAATAGAACTTAGCCTCCTTATATACTTTATCTGATTTTCTGGGCTCCCCCAATTAAGGGATGTTACTTCGTGTACATTTATCTTTTCTCTGGCAAACCATTCAACTCCACATGCAAAACCAAATCCCCCACAACAAGAAAGTAGGGCACATAATCCTGTCCTCATCCTTGCATATGTTTTTGACACTGAGGCCAGACGATTGTTGTCATGGGTCTCACAAAAATGTACCATCAATCCTTCTTGCTCGCTAACCTTGTTTGCAAATTCAACATAGGGTATTATCTGTTCCTTTGTATAATTTTGAAATAACTCAGAATATGCCCAATCAAATGATGAATTAAGTAGTGCTCTGGTGATATTTATATCCCCTCCAAGTCCTTCAAGGAAAAATATTGTATCAGGAAAGGACTCCCTTACCTTTGCTACAATATATTCCCACACTTCATAGGGTATCATATATCCAGCGTCTCCCCTAAAGCCATCAACCCCCCTTTCACACCACGAGACAAAGACCTTTGCCATATATTCCCAGACCTGTTTTTTAGAATAGTCCAACTTGGTTAAATCCTCCCATCTCACACCCCAGACCTCTGGAACCTCGATCTCCCCTTTTTCTGTCCTCTTTAACCACTCAGGATGCACATCATGTATCCTAGAGCCCCATCCTGTATGATTTATTGGAATATCTAAGATCAACAAACCTTCCCTTTTGTGGATCTCTGCTGCAAGTTCTCTAAATTGTTCCATTGGGGTATTCTTTGGGTCAAATTTTGCTAGGGCAGGGTCCACTGTAAAAAAATCAAGCACTGCATAGGGACTCCCAAATCGCCCCATTCTCCCAAAAGTAGTAGGTACAGGAAATATAGGAAGGAGTTGAATATATCTACATCCCAGTTCATATATTATAAAATCTAGCTCCATTATCAAGTCTCTGAAAGTCCCTGAGGGGGGGATCACATTAAAACCCGCCCTGTCCAAGGAGGTTAAATCAAATTTATCTATCCAGTCCACACCGTGTTTTGATGGACCAAAGAGCCTTACAAACGCGTTATATATAATGTTTCCTGTATAAGAGATAGCAGGCTTTACATTAATTTGTGTATTATCCCCCTCTGGCCACATGGGAAGATCCTCATTGTCTTTTAAAATATAACACTTGGCCTCATAATGTCCCACTTCGCATAGGGGCAGGACTATTTCAAACTTCCTTGGACCAACTTGTTTCATGGGTATATCAAACCAATCTAAAAAAAAC
>JALWFY010000141.1 GCA_027013815.1 Desulfohalobiaceae bacterium
ACAATAGTCTTATGTCTAACATTCCCCAAATGATCTCTATAAGAACGAACAATTCTAAGATACTCAAAACCTTTGACTCTGGAAACCTTTAAAAACATGATCTCCTCCTGTTTTACTTCAGGAGAAGCATAACAAATCCTCTCCAACCCGTCAATACAATAATAATTTATTTTAAATATTTAGGACTACAAAATTTTAAACAAAAAAAATTAACTGCCCAATATCATTAAACTTATATCCCAAAACCCCCCCTCAAAACCTCCGAAAACTCCTTAAACTGTCAAACTCGGGAAAAGATTGCATCACCAGATGCAGGGTCATAGTTAAATACATACAATTTGCTATCCACAGGGGGAACAATAGAAAAACCAATCTCATCGCCTACCTTAACTACTGGGGCATCCCCTTGAAGGGGGATTTTTTTATTCTCCTTTATGATAAAAAGAGAAATCCGCCCCTTTTTAGAATTAGTGGATGTTATTTGCTCTAATTTTGAAGCAACACCTTTTTTGGCAGGAGGTGCATTTAGTATCCTCAATAAATCATTGTTTAGCTTTAATTTCACATTTGGGGTTATTACTATGCTGCCATTTTTTGGGTCAACTACCTTGCAATTAATATCTAACACATGTTTTTTCCTAAGCCATGTATATTCTCCAATTACAAGAAAATCTGCCCTTAGCCTCTTTGCCCATACATCTATGTCAAAATCATCTCCTCCAAATGAGTCCTCTTCATCCATGAGTCTTACTATGTCCATCCTATCAACTAGGTAAAACTTTCTATTAGGGGTGCTGCCAAGTGCAGCTAATAATTTAGTAGCCAAAAAGGTGGACATAAGGCTATTTATGCCATTTATTGCCTTAAAATCGAGCACAGCTACCCTTTTGTTAAAAAGGATTTTTTCCTTTGCCATTTGCCCTGCAATCTTTTTCATGCCCTTATCTAAGTCACAGGAAGAATTTCCAAAAAAGGCCAAGACACTTATTTTAGGCATAAAGAAAAAAACAATCAAAAAAATAGCCAATCTCTTTAGCATATTATGTTCCTTATATAAAATAAAAATAACTTGTACATATAATTAGTATTTAAATTTTATTTAATTTTCAACCACCTCAAATTCAAAATTAATTATATTTTTCTCTTCTGAGCTAAATTCTATACCAACAAGGTAAATCTTATTTGCCTTATTTATATATTTCTCATGGTATCTTCTTGATTTTATTTGGCTTAATGCATCTCCCTTTTTCCCATCTACCTTAAATTCTGTGATATAGACCTTATCTTTTAACAAAATGCTTAAATCTATCCTCCCATGATTTGTTACATCTTCCCCTATTATGTCAAATCCCAGAGACTGCAAATACACATACACCACACTGGCATAAAACCCTTCATATTCGTCTATGTTGTTTTTTATATAATAGTTATAGGGTATAGAAGCAAAAATGGAGGTTAACATCTCTTTGAATTTTTCCATGTCTTCATCGACTAGTGCGTCATAGAGGTTATCTTGAATCTTAGAACGTCCTTGTCTTTGTTCAAACAAGTATCTCAGTAAATGATTTGACAAAGACAATTTCACCTCTTCATTTGGAAGCCTTAAAGCATATTCTATCCTCCTTCTTTTTTCCATCATCCTGTCTATAGTCAGATATCCGCTTTGATACAAAATAATCTCCACATCTATCTCTTCCACATCAAAACTCTCCAAAATGTCTTCTTCTACTATTATATTACACAAGCGGGGCAGAAAGTACCTGTGTTCTCTAATCAATTTAATCAAAAATGATGGAGTGCCTGACCTAAACCAGTAATTTTTAAAAACACACCCATTTTTTATAAACTGTAAGATATCAAATGGATTATAGAGCTTGTCCTTTAAAAAATAATACCCATTATACCAATCTCTCACATCGTCTAAATTCACTCCCACTAGATATTCCTTAAAATAGGTCTCTATATCCCTTTGAGTATATCCACATATATTTCCAAATCTTGGATTTAAAGAAATATCTTCCAGCATATTTAAACCACTAAATATAGAGGCTTTAGAAAACTTGCTCACCCCTGTTAAAAAAGCAAATTTAATATAGGCGTCATTGTCTTTGATAATACTGTATAAACCCTTGAGGTACTCACGGTTCTTCTTTGCCTGCTCAATATCTTCTATAACATCCAATATTGGCTTGTCATATTCGTCTATCAGAATCACCACCCTTTGATTATATTTCCAATAGGCGCCTTTGATTAACTCATCAAAACACGAAGCCATATCTTCTCTATCTTCACACACAATCCCAAGTCTTCTTTGATTATCCTTAAAAATAGAATAGGCCCTACTTTTAAATGTTTCCAAGGTCTGGAAATTGCCTGCCCAACTTATCTTTATCACTGGATATTTATGAGTGAAGTCCCATTTGTTGTAAATATATAACCCCTTAAAAAGTTCCATGTTCCCTTTAAATATCTCTTTTAGGGTATCTAAAAAAAGACTCTTTCCAAATCTCCTGGGACGAGACAAAAACACATATTTATAGTTGGTTATTACTTCATAGGCTTCTCTGGTTTTGTCTATATAAACATAATCATTTTCCCTAATTTCTCTAAATGTAGATATGCCAACTGGCAATTTTTTCATGTTCTATACGCCCCTGACAATTTTGTCCTATAGTAGTTTTAGGTTATAAAATCTTATGCCCACATACTCAGCCAGTCAACTAGGTACGCAAAAAAACTAACATAGACTGTTAAAAAAACTTCTATTTCTCACCTATTACCATAAAATGTTTTTCTAGGTCATTAGATACAGATATATCTTTAAATCCAGACCCTAACATTTGCTCCTCAACTTCCCTTAGATCATATCTTAGGTGTTGAGGAGGTCCCTCTGATTTGTATCCCTTTTTCCAATCAATTATACACAACTTTTTACCCTGTTTTAAAATCCTATGACATTCCTTGAGCAGTTTCTCTGGGCAATCCAATTCATGATGCAGGTTTATCATATAAACTAGGTCAACTATATTGTCCTTAATTGGGATTTCACACTCCTGCATTTTAATTGGATATATATTTTTATACCTATGACACAGGTTTTGTCTCATCCAATTAACCATTATATCTGAGACATCACAGGCAAACACCTTACCCCTTCCCAAATATTCTAATATATGAGCAGCAAAAAATCCTGTGCCTGCACCAATATCTGCCATTATATCTAACTCATTGGTCCCTATTTTTTTAAATATAAGATCCAGGGGATAGTCTTT
This sequence comes from Desulfohalobiaceae bacterium, assembly GCA_027013815.1. Taxonomy (GTDB): domain Bacteria; phylum Desulfobacterota; class Desulfovibrionia; order Desulfovibrionales; family Desulfothermaceae; genus Desulfothermus. The sequence goes on from JALWFY010000141.1 coordinate 3,273, forward strand.
TATTCTTGCTGGATCGTTTAATATATGTATCTTTTTTGGGTCAAACTTTTTTCCACTCATATAACCCCCATAACTAGAGTTTAAACCTTTAACACAAACACTATCTTACCTAAAACCCTTGTGTATAAAAGACAGAATAATTAATTTTGGTCTATAATTTCTTGTGGATAATACTAAATACTATGGAGGAAGGGTCCAAAAAAAATTCAGGTAAGTCAATTAAAAAAGGGGCCCATGGCCCCTTTACCTTTATTCATCTGCCACATAAAAGGGCCATTTGTGGAAAAACCATTCATCCCATAGGAGTGGAATAATCCACCAGAAGTTCCAGAGCAAAGATTCCCCATGGGGGAACCTGTGAGCCAGTTCATCCATGTGGGGATTCCCTAGTCCCCAATGTCCAAAATTTGCATAATAGAAGAACCAGTAGCTTACCCCGGAGAGTATCAATACCCCAACGGTCCTGAAGAAAAATGCCCCCCAGCTATCCTTGTCCTGCATGGGACACATATCATCAAAATAATGATGCCATATTAAAAATGGTATTAAGGTAAAACCTGCTATTTCTGCAGAGTGCAGCCACAAAAACCTGGTTACTTCAGCCGGGCCCTTGGCCTTTTCCAAGATATGAAAGGTCTCTTTAGGGACCCAGAGATATACAATCTTTGTACAGATTATTGCCAATATATATGCACCAATAAAAGACAGGACCATGGATATAAGACCCTTCCAAGGTTGGTCCACATTGATTGCGCTCCATGGCTTCATCCTCCACACATTTGCACTTATAAATAGAATAACTATTGCCCATTCCCACCATCCAAACACCCAATGTACATGTGGGGTACCAGCAATCTTTGTCCACCATGGTGTAGCAATTGCAATGGTCTTATAAATCAGACCAAAAAAAGGTATTATCAAAATCACATAAAAAAACATTGTTATCGTGGTAGCCCAACCAATCTCAGCAAGTCCAGCCTCTGGTTGTTTTAGATTACTGGGTTGAACTGGCCATTTTCCGAAAAATATGGTCCATACAGGATAAGAATAAAATCCTATAAGCACAAAGCATACTATGGCTACCTGTGCCAGCATCCCTGGCTTTCCATGGGCAGCTAGTTTATAATAGCTCAGGAAATTAAATCCAATACCCAATATCCTGTAAAAAATAATGTCAATCACAAACCATACCAACACAATATTGGCTATGGTCATGACTATACCTTTGATTGGTTGTTTTAGATTTTGAAAGGGCCAATCTCCTAAGAACATGTGTTGCCATAGTCCAACTAGGATCATCATGGCTAGATACATGACAAAGGGATATGGGAACCATTTAAATATTCCCCTTGGATCACTAAAGATGAACCATGTAAGCCAGGCAATTAAAAAGAAACAAATAAATGAAATGATTCCTGTTAGGGGCTGCCCCCACCTAGGCCTGAGTGTTCCGTGAGCCATAAACCTCTCCTTAATGTTTTTTTGGTTGAAAATTTCATCTCCCCCTACCTAAATATTGATGACAAAATCCCCCTCATTTGGGTGCAATGTCACCCTTTTTAAAAACATAACTCCATAACAAAAGGGGCCATAATCTATGGCCCCTTGATTTTATTTTTTCTTAGAGCTTAGTTCTGGGAAATCCCAATAAAAATATTCATTTTCTCCCCTTTCCACTCCTTGTTCCTTTTTCTTGATCTCCTGTTCCCTGAGCTCAATCCTCCTTATCTTACCACTTATTGTCTTTGGCAACTCATCCACAAATTGAATAATTCTTGGTATCTTAAATTTAGCAAGGGCACTTATTGTATGCTTAAAGAGTTCTAAGGCCAATTCCTTAGAAGGAGTGTATCCCTCATTTAAAATCACATATGCCTTTACCAGTTGATACCTGTGGGGATCTGGGGAACCTACAACTGCTGCCTCGGCCACTGCAACATGTTCAACAAGTGCACTCTCCACTTCAAATGGACCAACACGATAGTCAGAGGACTTTATAACATCATCTGCCCTACCAACAAACCACCAATAATTGTCTTTATCAAAATATGCCCTATCACCAGTGTAATAATAGTCTCCTACAAATACTTCTTTCATCTTCTCAGGATTGCCTATATACTCAGTAAATAGACCTATTGCCCTCCATCTACTAAGTCTTACACATATATGCCCTGTTTCATCAGGCTTGTCTATCTCATTACCTTCATCATCAACCAATACTATATCATACATATATGATGGCCTGCCAAAGGAACCAAAACGCATCTTCCCTTCCATCCATGGTCCATTCCCGATCATTGCAGTGGACTCTGTTTGTCCATAAAAGTCCCTGATCTCAGTATTTGTGTATTTTTTCCATTGATTTATAACCTCTGGATTTAGGGGCTCACCAGCACTTACAGAATATTTCAATGCAGAAAAATCGAATTTCCCAAGGTCTAAATTAATAAACATCCTCCAAGCAGTTGGAGGGGCACAAAAGATATTTACTTTATACTTTGAAATAGCCTCCAAATATTTGTTTCCATCTAATGCCTTAAAGAAAAATCCAGTGGCAGTAGCCCCTACGTTCAGTGGTGCAAAAAAACTACTCCACGCCCATTTTGCCCATCCAGGGGCAGAAAGATTGTGATGGATGTCCCCAGGTGCCACTCCGATCATCACTGAAGTTGAAAGGTGACCAAGGGGATATGAAGTAGCAGAGTGTCCAACCCTCTTTGGCAACCCTGTAGTTCCAGATGTAAAGAAACAAAACAGGATATCGTCTTTTTTGATCTTTGCACCCTCTGCTTCTGGAGATTCATTATCTATTACTGAATAGGAGGTCCATCCATCTCTATTGCCCAAGACCAACTTTACCTTGGGCTCTTTACCTGTGGCCTTCAAAGTATCATCCATTACAGCGGCTGATGCCTCATCTGCTATTATCACGTCTGGAGGATAGGTCTCAAACCTAAACTCTAACTCCTTTGCAGTCATAGTAGTTGCAGTAGGAACTATTATAAGCCCTCCCTTTATTGCTGCAAGGGAGGCAAACCATGTCTCAGGCACAATTGGGATCATCATATACACATTATCTCCCTGATTGACCCCATTTTTTCTAATAAAATTAAGTGCCTTGTTTGCATTTGCAGCGAGCTCCACATAAGTGTATCTCTTATCTTCACCAGTCTCTAAATTAGACCAAATCAATGCATCCTGCTCTCCCCTCTCCTTGACATGCAATCCTTCAAATATCTCCTGTGCCCAATTAAAATATTCTGGGAGCTGGGCCTTATTTAAATCGTCAAAAAACTCCTTTGCAGCCTTGTCTCTGGCTTCTAAATCAGCCATTTGGTTAAGTTCCATGACCCTTTTGTAATAATCCTTCATCTCCATACGCCTCTCCTTATTTTTTTAATAATTAATAAAAAATCATAAGCCTTTTCTATAAATATTTTCCTTTATAATAAACTATGTTTACAAAAACAACAAAAAATTACAAAAATTGTATCACTCTATTAAATCTTAAGATATTTTCCCCTTATCTGTTCAGCGAACTCATGTGGGCTGATCTCTTTTTCTGCAATCTTTTGGACCATATTATCAAATTCACCATCTTTTTGTAGCAATTCTAATATTGGAGATAGCACTTGAGATTCAATAGCATTTATAAGTTGAACCCTTGCCTTTCTCATCTCCCTGAGTTCCCACATCTTTTGATCCTTTAAAAATCTAAAATGCTCTTCTATTTTTTCCTTTAATGAGTCTACTTGGTTGGCATACTCCGCTGGTTTGGCAATGGATTCTAGTTTTACAATTGGGGGTTTCCATCCACCTGGCAGATCCTGCATCATATCTAAGGCACGCATAAGGTCCATATATAATTTCCTTGCACCTGGTTGGTCACCTTTATTTATCACAAAGATATCTGCAATCTCCATTATCCCTGCCTTAATAGTCTGCACATCGTCTCCCATACCAGGGGTAAGTACCACTAAAATAGTATGCGCATTGTTCATTATATCCACTTCTGACTGGCCAGTCCCAACAGTTTCCACAATAATTATATCCTTGCCCATTACATCGAGTACATGTATTGCGTCTTCAACTGCAGCAGAAAGTCCACCCAAGGCACCTCTTGTTGCCAAACTCCTTATAAATACCCCACTATCTCCTGCATGATTTTGCATCCTTACCCTATCTCCTAAAAGCGCTCCACCAGTAAACGGACTAGTAGGATCCACTGCAAGTACACCTACAGTCTTGTCCTGCGCTCTAAAACTGGAGATCAAAAAATCTGTTATAGTGGACTTTCCAGCACCTGGAGCTCCAGTGATGCCCACCACTTTTGCATTACCAGTATATGGATAAATATATTTTATTACTTCCTTTGCCTCTGGGACCTTATCCTCTAGATTACGAATAAGCCTAGATACCAGCCTAACATCCCCGTTCTTTATCCTCTCAAATACCTGTTCAAGTCGCTCCTGCTCCATATACCCTTCCCTTGATTTTTTTCAATTTCCCCGCACTATTTATTAAGTTATAAGATCCTGTCCTCTACCTTGACATTTTTATCTATCCATTCCTTTATCTCTTCAAGGGGAGTACCAGGGGTAAAGACCTCTTTGATCCCTTGGTCATATAGATATTGAAAATCTTGTTTTGGAATAATCCCACCACCAATTACTACTATATCCTCTGCCCCTTTTTCCCTTAATAATTTTACTACCTTTGGAAACAATTCTTTATGTGCCCCAGAAAGACAACTAAGTCCTATGAGGTCCACATCTTCCTGAATAGCAGCCTCTACTATCTGCTCTGGCGTCTGATGACACCCTGTATAAATGACCTCGTATCCGCAATCCCTAAAATATCTTGCCAGGATCCTTGCCCCACGATCGTGTCCATCCAACCCTGGCTTTGCCACCATTATACGCAATTTTCTATCAGACATCCCCTTACTCTCCTTAATTTTTTATCCTTCACCCTATTACTAAGCTCTATCTCTTATTTATAAGCCCTCATCAAAGATTAAAAGAATCCTGGATCCCTATATTCCCCATACACTTCTCTATACACATCGCATATTTCCTGTTCAGTGGCGAGGGCCTTTACTGCCTCAATACAATATGGCATCACATTCTCATCCTTTTTACATACCCTTCTTAAATCATCTAATGCCTTTTTCACTGCCTTGTCATCCCTCTTTCTCTTAACTTCATTTAACCTATTTAATTGTTCCCTCTCTACGCTCTCATCTATCTCAAGTATTGGACATTCTTGTGCTTCCTCAGTAACATATTTATTTACACCAACTATTACCTTGTCTCCCTCTTCTATTTGTTGTTGAAATTTATACGCTGCATTTGCAATCTCCATTTGAGGATATCCAGCATCAATGGCAGCAAGCATACCACCCATATTGTCAATTTTTTCAATATATTCCCATGCCCCCTCTTCCATCTCTTTAGTCAATTTTTCAACAAAATAAGACCCAGCCAGAGGATCAATGGTATTGGCTACACCAGTCTCTTCAGCAATTATCTGTTGGGTCCTGAGGGCAATCTGAACTGCATGTTCTGTGGGTAAACAATAGACCTCATCCAAGGAATTGGTGTGCAGTGATTGGGTCCCACCTAAGACTGCAGCCAGGGCCTCAACAGCGGTCCTTACAACATTGTTATATGGTTGTTGGGCAGTTAAAGAACAACCTGCAGTCTGGGTGTGGAACCTCATCCACCAGGACCTTGGATTTTTTGCCTTATACCTGTGTTTCATCACATGGGCCCATATCTTTCTAGCAGCCCTCATCTTACAAATCTCTTCAAAGAAATCTATATGGGAATTAAAAAAGAACGAAAGCCTTGGAGCAAATTCATCTGGCTCCAGCTTCTTGGTCTTCATGGCGTGTTCCACATATTCCATCCCATCCCTTAAGGTAAACGCCAGTTCCTGTATAGCAGTGGAACCAGCTTCCCTTATATGGTAACCTGAGATAGATATAGTATTCCATTTTGGGACATACTTTGTGCCAAATTCTATTGTGTCACTGATTAATTTCATTGAAGGCTCTGGTGGCAACATAAAGGTCTTTTGGGCAATAAATTCTTTTAGCATATCATTTTGAATAGTGCCCCCAATCTTGTCTAGAGAAACCCCTTGTTTTTGGGCACATGCAATGTACATAGACCACATCACTGTGGCTGGAGGATTGATTGTCATGGATGTAGTGACTTCACCTAAAGGGATGCCCTCTACCAAGACCAAAAAATCTTCCAGTGTGTCTATTGCCACACCACACTTCCCTACCTCTCCAGCAGACCTGGGACTATCTGAATCATATCCCATAAGGGTGGGGAAATCAAAGGCAGTGCTAAGACCAGTTTGCCCTTCCTTTAACAATAAGTGCCACCTTTCATTTGTGTCCTTGGCAGTGCCAAGCCCAGAAAACATCCTATAGGTCCAGAGCCTTCCCCTATACCCTGTATAGTGCACACCTCTAGTAAAGGGATATTCTCCAGGAAAATTGATGTCCTTTTCAAAATCTAAATCTTTTATATCCTCTGGGGTATATAACCTCTTTATCTCATGATCTGATACTGTGGAAAACCTCTGCCTCCTCTCTGGCCTTTTTTCTATTAATTTTTTGACCTCATCTTCCCATTTTTTCCTAAGTGAAGAACATTTATTCAAAAGCTCTTCTGCAAAATATTTTAACATAACTAATCTCCTCTAACCCTGTCAGGGGATAGATTATTCTTTTTCTTATAAAAATATATATAAGTTTTTTACTTCAAGAACGTGAAAAAAATTTACGTTTTTCTAAATCCTAACTCATTGTTTACATTAGGCTAATGGCTAAGGGCTATTTTTTAATTTTAATTTTGAATTATAAATTCTAAATTTTGAATAAAAAAAGGATTAATTCAAAATCCAAAATTCAACATCCAAAATTATATTAATGGTTTTCGCCTTTTGCCTCATCTGCCTTTCACCGCCTTAGCGAAACTTCGTTTCGCTTAGTGCTAACGCATATTTTTTAATAAGGATTTATTCCTTATTTTAAAATTTGGCCAATGGCCAAAGCAAAACGAAACTTTGTTTCGTTTTAACCTGCAGTTTTCGTAACTTTAGTTTGGTAATTATTTATAATCATAAAATCCTTTTCCTGTCTTCCTCCCAAGACGGCCAGCAGCCACATAGGATTTTAGCAGTGGACAAGGTCTATATTTTGGATCACCATATCCTTCAACCAAGACATTTAATATGGCCAGCACAGTGTCCAGACCAATTAGGTCTGCAAGGGCCAGAGGACCCATTGGGTGATTCATCCCCAGTTTCATAATATTGTCTATACCCTCTTTTGTGGCAACTCCCTCATAGAGCTCCCATATGGCCTCATTTATCATCACCATAAGCACCCTATTTGAGACAAAACCAGGGACATCCCTGCACTCCACAGGGACCTTGCCCATTTTCTCGCTTACATGAATAATGGTCTCAGTAACCTCCCTGCTAGTTTCAAGACCATTTATTATTTCAACCAATTTCATTACTGGGACAGGATTCATAAAGTGCATCCCTATTACCTTATCAGGTCTTTTTGTACAGGCACCTATCTGAGTAATTGGGAGAGAAGAAGTATTAGTTGCCAAAATACAATGTTCGGGGGTAATAGTGTCTAACTCAGAAAAAACCTTTGCCTTGATATCCATATTTTCCACAACTGCCTCAATCACAAGATCACAGTCCTTTGCAGGTCCTAAATTGTCTGCGAGCTCTATCTTTGATAAGATACTGTTTTTTTCTTCTTCACTTATCTTTCCCTTGGACACGTTCCTGGCCAAGATCTTCTCAATATTGGAATATCCCTTTTTTACAAACTCCATTGATATATCATTTAACACAACATCATACCCTGACTGTGCTGCCACCTGGGCAATTCCACTACCCATTTGACCAGCCCCAACCACCATTATCTTCTTTATATCCATAAAAACACCTCCTCTTAAAGTGAAGCTTTGCTTCACTTTAGGCTTACGCCTTTTATGATAAAAAATTTTGGATTTTAAATTTTGAATTTTGGATTAATATCCAGTTAACCACGACCACTATAACATCTTATTTCTAATTTAAAATCCATAATCCATAATTCAAAATTATTATAAAATTCCTTATTAATTTTGGCCTTTTAGGCCAAAATAAAGTGGAACTTTGTTCCACTTCTGTGTTTGATTTCCTTTATATTTATCCCTCTACTTTCATAAGCAATGCATCTCCTTGGGCAAGACCTGAACATATCCCACACACACCAATCCCTCCACCTCTCCTCCTAAGCTCATACGCCAAGGTCATTGCTATCCTAGCCCCTGTTGCTCCAATTGGATGTCCAAATGCAATAGCACCTCCATTTACATTGACCTTTTTGTCCATCTCTTCCTTTGACAACCCAAGGACCTTTCTACCACTTATCAAGGTAACTGCTGCAAATGCCTCATTTATCTCAATCAAGTCTATTTGACCTATATTCATATCGTTTTGTTCCAACACCTTTTTTATGGATAGACCAGGCACTAGGGCAATGTCCTTGGTGGCCTGAGACACCTCAGCATAGTCTAACACAGTAAAAAGAATTTTCATTCCAAGCTCTTCAGCCATTTCCCTGCTCATAAGGAGACATACCCCAGCCCCATCATTTATTCCTGGGGCATTTCCAGCTGTAATTGCCCCAGGTTTGCCAGTAACTGTACTCTTGTGATTGAATACTGGTGGTAGCTTTGCCAGGGCATCCATGGTAGTATTTGGCCTTGGTTGCTCATCTGTATTAAACACCTCTAATTTCTTCCCAACCTTTACCTCTACGCCAAACAATTCATCCATTAATCTCCCCTGTTCCATAGCTGCCTTTGCTGTCATCTGTGACCTGTATGCCCATTCATCATTTTCTTCCCTTGTAAATCCAAACTCATCACTGGTCTCTGAACCATGAATTGCCATGTGCCTGTTATAAAAAGGGTCCCACAACCCATCATACACCATTAGATCCAACACATCTCCAGAAGGTAGTCCCATCCTCTGCCCCCACCTCATCTGTTTGAGTGCAAAAGGACAATTGGACATGGACTCCATACCACCAGCAATTACTACCTCTGCCCTTCCTGTTTGAATGAGTTGCACCCCAATATCTAAGGCCTTTATCCCAGAAGAACACACCTTGTTTATTGAAATAGCAGGTACATATTCTGGGAGTCCACCTAAGATAGCCGCCTGCCTTGCTGGCACTTGACCACATCCTGCAGGTACTACCTGTCCCATAATTAGATAATCGATATCCTCTGGATTTATATTGTCTGATACTCTCCTCAGTAACTCCTTTATTGCCAATGCTCCAAGCTGAGGTGCATCATATTGCTTTAATTTACCACCAAATCTACCAAATGGTGTTCTACATGCTTCAACACATACTACTTCCCTGGGTTTATATTTTCTCTTTTTTTTCTTCCTACCCATTCCTTTAAAATCAACTTGTCTTTTCCCAAATTCTGCAATCTTTGCATCTTTATATATGTCCTGTCTATCCAATTCTAATTTCTGAACATAATTATCCATCCTTACTTCTCCATGTATATTTTAGGGTTAATAGACAAATAAAAGAAATATACGTTTTTGTCAATATGATTTAATTAATTCTAACACAAGAAGATAGATATATAATGCCTTATACAACTTTCTCCTTATATTAGAATTAAAGTGTATTTGGGACCAGCAAATAATCTGGCCCCAAATATAAAATTATTTATACTTTTTTACCCAATTTTGATAAAGCATCCTTTACTTCATCAACAGATGCTTCTTCTTCTATTGTAGATATATCACCTATATCTTCATTACTCCACACCTTTTTCAAGACCCTCCTCATTATCTTACCGCTTCTTGTTTTGGGTAACATATCAACAAATTCAATACCCTTAAATACAACAATTGGCCCCAATGAGTTTCTAACGTGTAAGATAAGCTCTTTTTCCAATTCTTCTGATGGTTCGTATCCTGACTTCAACACCACAAGCCCAAGGCATATCTGCCCCCTTAATTCATCTGGGACACCTACTACAGCGGCCTCACCTACTGCTGGATGATTTACAAGTGCACTCTCCACCTCAATGGTACCTATCCTATGGTCAGAGATCTTGATTACCTCATCTGCCCTACCAGAGAACCACACATATCCATCCTGATCTATTGTAGCTGCATCACCACAATAATAAGCACCTGTGGTAGCTAGGGTATTTTCCCAATACTCTTCCCTATATTGCTCTGGATTTTCATATAAAGTTGCAGTAAGCCCTGGCCATGGCCTCTTGATTATCATTGTACCCTTTTCTCCAGGCAACAATACTCGCCCTGTTAACTCATCTACTACTTCTGGAATAATGCCTGGAACAGGATAAGTAGCAGATCCAGGCTTTATTGGATAGAGCCCAAGTCCATAGGGATTTGCAAACATAGGACCAGAAGACTCTGTTTGCCACATGTGATCTATAACAGGGACCTTATCCTTAAAGACCTTTTTCTGTAACCACTCCCATACTGGAGGATTGAGTACTTCTCCTGCGCTAAACACCCTTTCTAAGGAAGATAAATCGTGCTTTTCTGCCTGTTCAATACCAAGCATCAAAAGGGCACGTGCACCTGTTGGAGATATCCACCAACCAGTTGCCTTATATTTTTCAATTATTGCCCACCACATGTCTTTTTCAGGATAATTTGGGGTCCCTTCGTACAAAATAGAAGTACATCCACCAAGTAGTGGTTCATACACATTATAACTGTGCCCAACTATCCAACCAATATCTGATGTACAAAACCACATATCCTCAGGTTTTCTTCCATATATCCATTGCCCCATTGAATAAATATAGATTTGATACCCACCATGCCTCTGTATTGTTGGTTTTGGTTTTTTTGTGGTGCCAGAAGTTGGAAGAATAAACAATGGTTCGTTAGACTCAAGTTCTACGTATGAACCATCCTGTCCTTCACCTGCATTTAAAAATTCTTCCCAAGTAATATCCCTTCCCTTCTCCATTTTAACTGAATACTCACCAACATTATATCCCTGTCTACTAAACACTGCCACTGTACCAACTTTGGATTCTGATAGGGCAATACCCTTATCAAACATATCCTTTAGATGTACTCCCTTGCCTGCCCTAGAACCAATGTCCTGGACCAATGCCACCTTTGGTTTGGTCAAATCTATCCTATCTGCAATGGCCTTTGAAGAAAACCCAGCAAAAACTGCAACATGAATAGCCCCTATCCTGGCACATGCAAGCATTGCAGCTGCAGCATCAGCAGACATGGGCATGTAAAGCATTACCCTATCACCCTTTTCAACTCCAACACCTCTTAGGGCTGCTGCATATTTTTCCACTAAGGACAACAGGTCATTATATGTAAGCACCCTATCTTCGCCCCTCTCGCCACTGATCTCAATAAAGGCAGGCTTATCCCCAAGCCCTTTAATTATCTTATAATCTAAACAATTATAACAAATATTGGTTGTTCCACCTACAAACCATCTAAAGGTTGGGTATTCCCACACAAAGGTCTTTTCCCAGGGCTTAAACCAATGGATATTCTCCTTTGCCCATACACCTACCTCATTCCAAAAACCTTCGGGATCATTCTTTGCGTATTCCCACATCTTTTTGTAATCCCTTAAAAATAGCTTTCCCATTCTCCCCTCCTTAAAAAAGGTTTAAAAGTTTATGGTTAATTATTTATAGTTTAAACACCTCCTTTGCAAATTCTCCTAAAGAACCAAGGTCCTCGCACACATGGATCCCTGCATCCCTTAATGCCTTTATCTTACCTTTTGCAGTGCCGCTCTTTCCACTAATAATGGCCCCAGCATGTCCCATCCTCCTCCCTGGAGGAGCTGTGAGACCTGCTATAAAACCTATCACAGGTTTACTCATATTGCTTTTTACAAATTCTGCAGCCCTCTCCTCTGCATCTCCACCAATCTCTCCCACCATAACAACACCCTTGGTGTCTGAGTCCTTTTCAAAACTATCTAACACGTCTATAAAATTTGTCCCAATTACTGGGTCCCCCCCAATTCCAAGGCAGGTAGTCTGCCCAATACCCATTTGAGTAAGTTGATAAACTACTTCATAGGTCAAGGTCCCAGACCTGGATACCACCCCTATAGGTCCACCACTTTTATGTATAGGGCCAGGCATGATCCCAACCTTACATTCTCCTGGGGTAATTATTCCTGGACAATTTGGACCTATTAATCGAGTATTCTTCCCCTTTAGATAATTTTTTACCCTTAGCATGTCTAAGGCTGGGATACCCTCTGTAATTGCTACCACTACCTCTACCCCTGCATCAATTGCCTCTAAAATGGCATCTGCAGCAAAGGCAGGTGGGACAAAAATCAAGCTACAATTTGCCCCCCTCTTATTTACTGCTTCCTCTACTGTGTTAAATACAGGTACTTCATCCATCTTCATGCCCCCCTTGCCAGGGGTGACTCCAGCTACTACATTAGTACCATATTCAATGCACTGTCTTGCATGAAATTGTCCTTCCTTACCAGTTATGCCCTGAACAACTACCCTGGTATCTTTATTTACAAATATACTCATATGTTAACTCCTTATACCAAGCACGAATTCATATAAACTCACAAAGGATTTTTATAATAATTTTAAATTATGGATTTTAAATTAAAATAACAGTTCACTGTTCACGATTAAATGGATATTAATCCAACATCCAAAATTTAAAATCCAGGATATTTCATCACAAAAGAGAAAATAAAAAGCTCAAACATCTTTAGTTATATCTGCAATCATTTGTGCAGCCTCTTTTAAATCCCTTGCTGTCTTGAGATTTAGCCCTGAATTTAAGAGGATCTCCCTGCCTTTTTCTGCATTTGTCCCCTCCATTCTCACCACAACAGGGACATGTACTCCAACTTTCTTGGCTGCAGATACAACCCCTTGTGCCAGGACATCACACCTTAAGATACCGCCAAATATATTTATTAAAATAGCCCTTACATTTTTATCACTGAGCAAGATCTTAAATCCATTTTCTACCATCTCAGCACTGGCCCCACCACCTACGTCTAAAAAATTGGCAGGTTCAGCGCCTGCCCTTTTTATGAGATCCATGGTGGCCATTGCTAGACCTGCACCATTTACTATATTCCCAACATTACCATCTAATTTAATATAATTTAGCCCATATTTCGATGCCTCTACTTCTAAGGGGTCCTCTTCTTCAATATCTCTTAATTCCAGTATTTCCTTATGCCTAAAAAGGCCATTATCATCAAAATTTATCTTTGCATCCAAGGCTATCAAATCCTTCTCTTTAGTGAGCACCAAAGGATTTATCTCCACCAAAGAACAGTCATACTTTGTAAAAATTGAATACAACCCCTTTAAAATACCCATACATGGACGTTGGACATCTTTGTCAAACCCTAGACCAAAGGCAGCCTTTCTAAGGTGATATCCCTGGATACCAATCAAAGGATCAATAAATACCTTGATTATCTTCTCAGGGGTCTTCTCAGCCACCTCTTCTATGTCCATTCCCCCTGCTTCACTCACCATAATCACGATCTTTTCACTGGATCGATCCATGACCACTGAGCAATAATATTCCCTATCTATATTAAGTCCTTCTTCCACCAACAGCTTTCTGACCACTTTGCCTTCAGGCCCTGTTTGGTGGGTAACCAGCACCATATTTAACATATCCCCAGCAATTTTTTCTACTTCTTCTATGGAAGAGGCCAATTTAACACCTCCTCCCTTACCCCTACCCCCAGCATGGACTTGGGCCTTAATCACACAAGGGAAAGAGCCCAGTTCCTTGGCAATGGCACATGCCTCTTGTTTTGAAAAGGCTACTTTTCCACGGGGAACCGGGATATTGAAATTTCTAAATATCTCTTTAGCCTGATATTCATGTATTTTCATAGCCATTATTCTCCATTGGTTAAATTTCTACTCCTTGGTACAGAACTCAGTCAAAACCCCATGGGTAGATTTTGGATGTAGAAACGCCACCTTCTTTCCACCAGCACCTGGGACTGGTTCTTCATTTATTAACTTACATGCAGCCTCCTTGGCCTGTCCAAGTTGTGACACAATATCATCTGTGTAAAAGGCAATATGATGCACCCCTTCTCCGTTCCTCTGCAAAAATTTTGCTATTGGGCTATCCTCTGCAGTTGGCTCTAGGAGTTCCAAATGTACCTCCCCCACCTGAAAAAATGCAGTCTTTACCTTTTGAGTAGCTACTTCCTCTATTTTTTCACACTTAATTCCTAATGCCTTTTCATAAAATTTTATAGCCTCGTCCAGGGATTTCACTGCAATCCCTATATGATCTATTTTCTTTACCATAACCAACTCCTTGATCTTACATTGGGATATTCCCATGTTTTTTTGGTGCCCTGGCTTCTCTCTTTGATTTTAATATCTCAAGGGCAGCAACTAATTTTGGCCTTGTCTCACTGGGAACTATCACTGCGTCAATATATCCCCTTTCTGCGGCCCTATAAGGATTTGCAAATAGTTCTTCATACTCTGCTATTTTTTCCTTTCTCTTTTGTTCTGGATCTTCTGCTGCCTTTATCTCTTTTCTATAAATAATATTCGCAGCACCAGCCGCTCCCATAACCGCTATCTCAGCAGAGGGCCATGCATACACAATATCCGCACCAAGGTCCTTTGAACACATAGCAAGATATGCCCCTCCATAAGACTTTCTAGTTATCAACAACATCTTGGGAACAGTGGCCTCTGAATAACACCAAAGTAGCTTTGCACCATGTCTAATAATTCCACCCCATTCCTGGTCTGTACCAGGTAGATAACCTGGGACATCTGCTATTGTAAGCAAAGGAATATTAAAGGCATCACAAAACCTTATAAACCTTGTTGCCTTATCAGACGCATTTATGTCCAAACACCCAGCATATACCTTTGGCTGATTTGCAATAATACCAATGGGATGACCATTTAATCTAGCCAGGGCCACTACTATATTTGGTGCATAATATTCATGGGGTTCAAAGAAATCTCCACTATCCACTATTGCCCTAATCACATCTTTGATGTCATATGGCTGATTGGGATTGTCTGGAATTAAACTGTTTAATTCTGGAGACTGGCGCGAAGGTACGTCTGTTGGGGCTTGATATGGAGGATCTTCCATATTATTTAAGGGTAGATAAGAGAGCAATGTCTTTATCTTGTTAATTGCATCCTCTTCTGATTCACATGCAAAATGTGCAACTCCACTCTTTTCATTGTGCACCATTGCCCCGCCTAAATCCTCAAAACTCACATCCTCTCCTGTCACTGACTTGATCACCTGTGGTCCTGTTATGAACATGTAACTGGAATTTTTTACCATAAATATAAAGTCAGTCATTGCTGGAGAATAAACTGCACCGCCAGCAGTAGTTCCCATTATTGCAGATATCTGAGGGATTACCCCTGAAGCATTTGCGTTTCTAAAAAATATCTGTCCATATCCAGAAAGGGCGTCTACTCCTTCCTGTATCCTCGCCCCACCTGAGTCATTAAATCCAATTACTGGCACCCCTACCTTTAGGGCAAGATCCATGACCTTGCAGATCTTTTTGGCATGCATCTCTCCTAAACTCCCTGCCCTAGAGGTAAAATCCTGTGAATATGCACACGCAGGACGACCATTTATAAGTCCATAACCAGTAATCACCCCGTCTGCAGGGATCTCTACTTTTTCCATGCCAAAATTCACACACCTGTGTCTCACAAACATATCAATCTCTTGAAAAGTGCCTGTGTCAAAAAGGAGGTCTAATCTCTCCCTAGCCGTGAGTTTGCCCTTTTCTTTGTGTTTGGCTACGGCCTTCTCCCCCCCCATTTTGAGCACTTCTTTTTCCAATTCCTTTAATTTTTCTATCTTTTCTGCGGTAGTTAGAGACATACTAACTCCTCTATTTTTTATAGTTAATCTCTATATTCCCCAAATACACCCCTAAGGACTCCACATATCTCACCTATGGTTGCATATTCTTTTACTGCTTCAACTATGTAATCCATAAGGTTTTCATTCCCTTTAGCAGCATCTTCAAGTGCCTTGAGAGTCTTCTCCACCTTAGTATTGTCCCTGTTATTTTTTATCTCCTTAAGCCTCTTTACCTGCCTGTTCTCCACCTCTTTATCTATTTTCAAAATTGGGACCTTTACACTTTCTTTAGATTGAAATTCATTTACACCAACTATAATCCTATCCTTAGTCTCTATCTGTCTCTGGTACTCATATGCAGAGTCCTCTATCTGCCTTTGAATAAACCCTGCCTCAATGGCAGCTATGACCCCTCCCATCTCATCTATCTTTTCCATTAGATTAGTGGCCTCTTCCTCTATTTTATCTGTCAGTTGTTCAACTAGATAAGAACCACCAAGCACATCTATGGAATTTGCTACACCAGATTCATAGGCAATTATCTGTTGGGTTCTAAGCGCAGTCCTCACAGAATCCTCAGTTGGTAGGGTAAGGGCCTCGTCCTTAGAATTGGTGTGCAGAGATTGTGTTCCACCAAGTACTGCAGCTAGTGCCTGCAGGGCCACCCTCACCACATTGTTGTCTATCTGCTGAGCAGTCAAAGTATGGCCTGCTGTTTGCGTATGGAACCTCAACATGCACGCCTTTTTATCTTTAGCACCAAACCTATTCTTCATTATCTTTGCCCACATACGCCTTGCTGCCCTAAATTTTGCCACCTCTTCAATTATGTCTGTTGTGGCATTAAAGAAAAAGGAAAGCCTCTTTCCAAATACATCTACGTCCAGCCCAGCATCTATTGCAGTCTGTACATAGGTACACCCATTTGCCAGGGTAAAGGCAACTTCTTGGACAGCAGTGGAACCTGCTTCTCTAATATGATATCCTGAGATAGATATTGTGTTAAATAAAGGGGTATTCTTGCTACACCACTCAAAAATATTTGTAATTATCCTAAGGGAAGGCCTAGGAGGAAATATATAGGTACCCCTTGCAACATATTCCTTTAAGATATCATTTTGAATAGTTCCTCTTAGTTTTTCCCTGGGAACACCCTGCTTCTCCCCAACGGCTACATACATTGCAAGGAGTACTGCAGCTGGAGAATTAATGGTCATGGAAGTGGAGACCTTGTCCAGAGGGATCTGATCAAAAAGTATCTCCATGTCAGCCAATGAATCTATTGCCACTCCAACCTTTCCTACCTCTCCTTTACTCATGGGATGATCTGAATCATATCCAATCTGGGTGGGTAAATCAAAGGCCACTGATAGCCCAGTTTGTCCTTGTTCTAAAAGATATCTATATCTCTCATTTGTCTCCTTGGCAGTTGCAAAACCTGCATATTGCCTCATGGTCCAGAACCTGGACCTATACATGGTTGGCTGGACTCCCCTAGTATATGGATATTGGCCAGGGAAACCTAATTTTTCCATATAGTTATCGTCTATTTCATCAGGGATTGCTAATCTCGGCAGCTCTAATCCCCCTGATGTCTTAAATTCCTTTTTCCTCTCTGGGAACCTCGCCAAGACCTTGGACAAAACCTTGTCCTCCCATTCCTTATATCTTGGATCAACTGACATATCCCACCCCTTTTCCTTAAAAAGTTTATAGGGCACTGAACATTGAGCCTCAATAAATACCCCTCATCACTCAATGTCCAATCACCTAGTACTAATATAATAATTTAAGGATTTCTCTCCTTTTTTAGCCCCATTACAATAGAATTTGCTACCACCCTAGGGTCTTTATCTAAGTCCCTATCCATGGAATCCACCTGTTTCTCAATTTCTGGCCTTATCATTTCAATCACCCAATCCACGATCTCCTTTTTTCTAGACTCCCATCTCTTTCTCTGCTTTGTTCCTAGCTCTACCTGTTTTTTGTATATTTCCTCCATTGCATGATAGAGCTTATCCACCCCTTTACCCTCATATGCAATGGTCAGAATCACCTCTGTTCCCTTGTCCCTTGCAATCTCCGATAATTCCACTGCGAGCATTTGTGCCTCAGGTTTATCTGCCTTGTTTACCACCATAATATCTGCAACTTCCATAAGACCAGCCTTAAGGGCCTGGATGTCGTCTCCAAGCCCTGGGGCAGAGACCAGGGCAGTTACGTCTGCTATCTTTATGATGTCTATTTCTGATTGCCCAACCCCAACGGTCTCTATTATAATTGGATTGCAACCACTACTTGCCAATATCCTACACACTGCCCCTGCTGAGGCACAAAGCCCACCAAGCCTTCCTCTAGTTGCCATAGACCTTATAACCACATCACCATCTAGGGAGTGCTCCATCATCCTTATCCTATCCCCATGAATAGCACCCCCTGATATAGGAGATGAAGGGTCAATTGCTATAACTCCAACCCTCTTTCCCAATGACCTCAAATAACCTACTATCTTACCTGTCAACGTAGATTTACCCGCCCCAGGAGGGCCAGTAATTCCAAATATCATGGTCTCATCAATGGACTTTTTGTCCAAAGACTCAAGAAGCTCATCCACCCATATATCTCCATTCTCAACTAAAGTAATTGCACGGGCAATGGCACGAGGAGATTTATCTTTTATACCTTGAATAATACTCTTTATATCCATTTATTTTTCACAAAGTTCTCTAAAGGTTTTAATTATTTCTTCCATGGGCGTACCAGGGGTAAAGACCTTTTTCACACCCCTTTTCTTTAGTTCCTCAATATCCTCTTCAGGAATAATCCCTCCTCCTATAACCGGGATATCTTCGGCATTATGTTTTTTTAGGGCCTCTACTACCTCTGTAAAGAGTTCCATGTGGGCCCCTGAAAGAGAAGAGAGCCCAACCACATCCACATCCTCCTGGATTGCTGCCATTGCAATCTCCTCAGGAGTCCGCCTAATCCCTGTATAGACCACCTCAAAACCACTATCCCTCAGTGCCCTGGCAATGCACTTGGCCCCCCTATCGTGCCCATCTAAACCAGGCTTTCCTATCAAGACCCTGTATACCTTTTTCCCTCCCATACTTGCCCCCACTCTATAAAATAAAACTTTGTTCCACTGCGGAGCTCTGCTCCGCTTTAAGGCTTACGCCTTTTATGATTAGAGATTTTGGATTTTAAATTTTGAATTTTGGATTAATATTCATTTAACCTCGACCAGTAAGATCTTATTTTTAATTCAAAATCCAAAATCCATAATTCAAAATTATTATAAAATTCCTTTTGCCTTTAGCCGTCTTTCCTATTAACCTGCAATTTTTTAAACTTCAGTTTATTATAAATTGATCTTTTTGACCAAATTCTTCACTGCATCAACAGATCTCTTAAAGGCTTCTTGCTCCTCTGGAAGGAGCTCTATTTCAATAACTTCCTCCACTCCATTTCCTCCAAGTTTCACAGGTACTCCAACATAGTATCCACCAACATTGTATTCTTTGTCACAATAGGCAGCACAAGGAAGAATACGTTTTTTGTCTTTTAATATGGACTCTGCCATCTGCACTGCTGCTGCAGATGGGGCAAAAAACGCACTCCCTGTCTTGAGCAGTGCAACTATCTCGCCTCCACCTTTCCTAGTCCTCTCCACCATTTGATCTATCTTTTCCTTTGGCAATAGGTTTGTGATTGGAATACCTGCCACAGTGGAATATCTAGGCAATGGCACCATCTGGTCCCCGTGACCACCTAGGACAAATGCAGTTATATCTTCAACTGAGACATTTAGTTCCATAGATATAAAGGCCCTAAAACGCGCTGAATCTAAGATACCGGCCATCCCTACTACCCTGTTTGTGGGAAATCCACTGACCTTATGGGCCACATATACCATTGCATCCAGTGGATTAGACACTACAATTAAAACTGCATTAGGTGAGTACTTTGCCACTTGTTCAGTAACGCCCTTTACAATCTGTGTGTTTTTGGCAAGGAGATCGTCACGGCTCATTCCTGGTTTCCTCGCAAGTCCTGCAGTTATAATCACTACATCAGAATCTGCTGTATCCCTGTAATCATTGGTGCCAATAATATCAGAATCAAAACCCTCTATAGGTGATGCCTCTTTTAAATCTAAGCCCTTTCCCTGTGGCATACCCTCAACTATATCTAATAGGCATACATCGCCTAATTCTTTACTTGCAGCCCAATGTGCGGCTGTTGCCCCAACATTGCCACCTCCAATTATTGATATCTTTTTCCTTTTATGCATAAACACCCCCTTTTCCTTCTTTAAATTATGAATTATGAATAAAAATTAGCCATCGTCCTTTACCCTTTAGAATTCAGCTCACTAATCACTATTCACTAATTACTCAATATAAAACCCAAAATCTAATTCACCTAAAACCTTCTTAAGTAAAGATTATCCCACAATTACCAAGACCTGTCCTTTTTGTACATTTTCTCCCTCTTTGCATCTAATCTCTTTGACCACTCCAGATGCAGGAGAGGTAATTGAATTTTCCATCTTCATTGCCTCTAAGATTAGGAGCACATCCCCTTCTTCTACACTGTCACCAACATTTTTCTCCAGTCTAATAATAATACCTGGCATTGGGGATTCTATTGGTGTGCCTTCAACTGGACCTGACTCCTTTTTCTCTTCTTTTGGCTTGGCTTCTTGTTTTTGTGCCTTTGGTGCTGCACTAGGTGCAGGCCTTGGTTCAACCTTAGGAGGAGGCGGTGCCATAGGTTGTTGGGCTTGGGGCATATATCCTGGCATTGGGGTCATGGAAGTAATAATTGGTTGACCATCTAAGGACTCCACTTCCACCCTAAAATATTCATCATCCACAAACACATTAAATGCACGAATATTTTCACCTTTTTCCGGGGCCTCTTTTTCCACCTTTTCCACAAGCAACCCTTTTTTGGCCTTTTCAATTAATTCCTGTTCCCTGGCCACATCTTCCATGGTCTTTGGCTTTACTTCATCAGGTATCTCTTCCAGTCCATATTTCCACTTGAGGAATCTCTTACCAGTTGTTGGATACAGGGCATATATCAAGAGATCGTCTATATCCTTTGCAAGGTCTCCAATCTCTTTCTTGGCCTTTTCCAGTTCTGGTTCCAATATATCAGCAGGACGGCCAGTATATGGTTTTTCTCCCCTTGGATACCCCTTTAATGCCTTTTTCTGTACCTCTGGATCTATTGGTGCAGGGGTCTTTCCATATAGGCCAAAACATAAATCCTTTACCTGGGCAGTAATCATCTTATATCTCTCATTCTCTGTATCAAATAATACATTATTAACTGTCTGTATCCCCACTATCTGAGAGGTTGGGGTCACAAGTGGTACCTGCCCTAGTTCCTTTCTCACCCTTGGAAGTTCTTTAAATACATCATTTAATTTGTCTATTGCATCCATTTCCCTGAGTTGATTTACCAGATTGGACAACATCCCACCTGGTGTCTGATGCAAGAGTACATTCACGTCTATTACTGACATCCTATCATCCAATAGATGTCTATATTTTGGAGAAATCTTATTAAAATATTCAGCACACTTAATTAGTTGTTTTAGATTCATGCCAGTATCCCTATTAGTACCCTCTAGAGTAACCACCAAGGGCTCAACTGCAGGGTGTGATGTCCTGTATGCCCAAGGGGACAAACAGGTGTCCACGATATCAACTCCAGCCTCAATTGCCTTTAATAGGGACATATCTGCCATACCAGAAGTAAAATGACTATGTAGGTGTATGGGGACCTTCACGGTTTCTTTTAATGCCTTAATCAGCACATATGCATCATATGGTGCAATGAGCCCGGCCATGTCCTTTATACAGATGGTATCTGCCCCCATATCTTCAAGCTCTTTTGCCTTATCCAAGTAATACTGAAGATTATATACAGGGCCTCCCATCCTCTCTTCTGTCAAAGAATAACAGATGGAGCCCTGAAAATGTTTTTTGTTTTCCTTTATCACCTTGACCACGGTTTTAAAGTTTCTAAAATCGTTTAATGCATCAAAAACCCTAAATATATCTATCCCATTCACACAACACCTTTCCACAAAGGCCTCAGCAACATCATCTGCATAATTTCTGTACCCAACCAGATTTTGTCCCCTGAGCAACATGGAAAATGGGGTCTTTTTTATATATTTTTTCAAGGTCCTGATCCTCTCCCAGGGGTCCTCAGCCAAAAATCTGTGACAGGTATCAAAGGTAGCTCCTCCCCATACCTC
This sequence comes from Desulfohalobiaceae bacterium, assembly GCA_027013815.1. GTDB lineage: Bacteria > Desulfobacterota > Desulfovibrionia > Desulfovibrionales > Desulfothermaceae > Desulfothermus. The sequence continues at coordinate 25,525 of JALWFY010000141.1, forward strand.
CATGGAATAAAACCCACATTTATCCATTTCTTCAGCAATAGGGATAAAATCCTCTGTCCTGCCCCTTGTGGCAAAAAGGGACTGATGTCCATCCCTCATGGTGAGATCCTGGATCTTTAAGGGGTTGTCTACCTTTACCTTATCGTCTAGGGTACCTGCCTTAAGTACTCCATGCTTTTCAACCATAACATACTCCTTGTTTTAGTTTAGTTAAATGGTTAAATGGTTGAATAGTTGAATGGGAAGATTCTAATACTATTTAACCTAATCCAGCATTCAACCATTTAACTTGATTTACACAACCTATATTGCCAATTAAAACGGCCTTCCATAAGAGACATCCTTCCAGCAAGAGACCATGGACTGGTTATTGGCAAACTAGGTAATACCTGTGCTGGTTGTTGTGGGACTTGATACATTGTTTGAAGTCCCAGGGCCTCTTGTTCAAGATACATATAAATAGCAGCACTAATTGCTGCTATTATTTTTTTTCTTTTTTCCATAAAATTCCAGCCCCCTCTATAATTTTGGTTTTACATAAAGCTCGCCCCCATAAACATCGTTTATCACAAGGGTTGGGAAATCCTCCACAATGAGCTCTCTTATTGCCTCTGGGCCAAGGTCTTCATGGGCAATTATCCTGGCCTGTTTAATCCTTTGAGACAGAAGTGCACCAGCACCCCCTGTAGCCCCAAGGTACACTCCCTTATATTCTTGCATCGCGTTTTTTACTTCTTCATTTCTCTTTCCTTTACCAATAGAAGCCTTGAGCCCCAATTTATAGAGCAAGGGAGCATATGGGTCCATCCTATAGCTAGTAGTTGGTCCAGCAGAACCAATGGGCCTTTTTGGAGGTGGAGGAGTTGGTCCCACATAGTATATAACCGCGCCTTTTAGGGAAAAAGGCAAGTCTTCGCCCTTTTGAATGGATTCAACCAGTCGTTTGTGCGCTGCATCCCTTGCAGTATATATCTTTCCTGAAATCAATACTATGTCTCCAGACCTGAGCTTGAGTATGTCCTCTTCTTTTATAGGAGTTGTTAGTCTATATGTATTCACTTAAAACACCACCTCCTTATACCTTGCAGAGTGGCACTGGATATTCACTGCTAGGGGCAGAGAGGCAATGTGACACTCTTTTACATTTATCTTGACACCTAGGGCAGTAGTACTACCCCCAAGGCCCATTGGACCAATCCCAAGTTCATTTATTGCCTTCAGAAGTTCTTCTTCCATCCTGGCTATTCTCTCCTCTGGGTGTACATCGTCAATTGGTCTAAATAGGGCCTTTTTGGCGAGTATTGGGGCATAGTCAAAGGTACCCCCAATCCCAACACCAACTATGATTGGAGGACAGGGGTTGGGACCTGCCTCAGCTACCCGTTTAACCACAAATTCCTTTATACCTTCCCATCCAGCGGCAGGGGTGAGCATGGTGCACCTAGACATGTTTTCACTACCCCCACCCTTTGCCATAAAATATATACGTAAGCCATCTCCCCTTACTATGTCATAGTGGATCATAGGAGGGGTGTTGTCTCCAGTATTCTTTCTTGTAAATGGATCACACAGGGATTTTCTAAAATATCCCTCTTTATATGCATCTACCATTGCCCTAGTTAGACAATCCCCAATATATTCCCCCTCTACCTTTACTTCTTCCCCAATCTCAACAAAAAATACGCCTACACCTGTATCCTGACAAAGAGGAAGAGAGCTCTCCCTTGCAAGCTTTGAATTCTCAAGCAATTGAGATAATATCTCCTTTGCAATGTCAGAGGTCTCTTGCTCATATGCCCTTTTAAGGGAATCCTCCACGTCTTTAGGAAGATTGGTCCCTGCATTTAAAATGACTTCTTTCATCTTTTTATAAATATTCTCTGCCTTGATTATTCGCATAAATATTCCCCATTAATTAATAGTTAACTAGTTGAATGGTTAATTGAATTAAATGGTACTTTAATTATTTTATTATTCTACTATTTAACTATTTAACCATTTAACTATTTAACTACTTAGCTGAACGACCTTTCCTGGAAAACACTGAGAACAGCTTTCCCACCTTACCACCTAAAGAGGCCATGGCCATCTTTCTCCTCATGATCCCAAGCTGGTCTTGTAATGGGATCTTTTTTGGACACACATCCTCACATCCAAGTAACCCCATACATCCAAATACCCCTTCATCTGTACCTATGACCTCAAAATACTCTTCATCTGTCCTCTCATCCCTGGGATCTATATAAAACCTTGCAATCCTGTTTATAGTAGCTGCTCCTAAGAAATCTTCCCTCATCCTTGCAGTGCCACACGCAGCTATACAACACCCACATTCAATGCACCTGTCCAATTCAAAGATCTCATTGGCCAGTTCATTGTCCATCCTCTCTTCTAAGCTATTTGGATCAAATGTCTTTTGGGTATGTACCCAAGACTCAATCCTCTTGGCCACACCCCTAAACCAAGTCCCAGTATCCACAGACAAATCCCCTATGAGTTTAAACACTGGTAATGGATGCAAGGTAATATGATCTGGCAAGTCTTTGGTCTTGGTATGACATGCAAGTCCTGGTCTACCATTAATAACCATGGCGCAAGAACCACAAACCGCAGCCCTACACACAAAGTCAAATTGAAGGGATGGATCCTGGGTCTCCCTTATTTCATTTAAGGCCAAAAACAGTGTAAAGTTGTCCTTTTCCTCCAAATAATAGCTCTGCATATGGGGTTTTGAATCAGGATCCATTGGATTATATCTAAATATTTCAAAATGCAGTGTTCTGCTCATGATCTCCTCTCTTGGTTTTGAGTTCAAAATTTAATAAAACAAAAAATTACTCTTCCTTGTCATCCTCAAGTCCAATGACCTTACCTTCACCATAACCCCTATCCCCTGGGGGTAGATAAAACACTGGAGTAGCAGGTTCATAATCCAAGGTAGGTAGGTCTGATCCTTGTTTCCAGGTAGCTAAGGTCCTCTTTAACCATTCCTTATCATTTCTAAATGGATAGTCCTCCCTATAATGTGCGCCTCTACTCTCTTTTCTCTGCAACGCACCATATGAAATACAAAGCGCTACCTTTATCATCCCTGGGAGCTTAAGTGCCATAGCGAGTTCTGGGTTTGCACCTATACCATTGGATACCAATGAGATATTTTTACTCCTATCTAAGAGATTCTGTAATCTTTCAACCCCTTCTTGTAGGTCCTTTTCATTTCTAAAGATGCCCACCTTTTCCATCATTATTTCTTGCATCTCTTCCCTTAATTTATATACATTCTCTCCACCTGTGGAGTTCTTTAATCTCTCTATCCTATCCTGCTGTTTCTTGAGTTCTGCAGTTGCATAAGAAGTCTTGATATTTACTTCATATCCCTGCAAAAATTCCACTATCTTTTCTCCAACTATCTTTCCCGCTACCACGGTTTCTGCCAAGGAATTTCCACCAAGTCTGTTAAAACCATGTAAGTCCCAACATGCAGCCTCACCTGCAGCAAAGAGCCCTTTTAATCCATATGCTGCACCATCTTTGTTGGTCCTAACGCCACCCATACTGTAATGTTGAGTAGGTCTCACAGGAATAAGTTCATGGATTGGGTTTATTCCAAGAAAAGATACACAGATATCATATACTTCCCTGAGCTTTGTAGTAATATGCTTTTCTCCTAAATGTCTTATATCCAACCAGAGATGGTCCCCATAGGGGCTCTTTACACCAAACCCCTTTTTAATATGTTCTGTCATACGCCTTGAGACCACGTCCCTAGAGGCAAGCTCAGCCTTCTCTGGCTCATAGTCAGGCATAAACCTGTATTCATTCTTGTCCAACAATACACCTCCATCACCCCTACAACCTTCCGTAACAAGGATATCTGTGGGCACGATCCCTGTTGGATGAAACTGTACTGCCTCCATATT
>JALWFY010000142.1 GCA_027013815.1 Desulfohalobiaceae bacterium
CCCCTTGGGCAAGTAGAGGTAAAAAAGGTCCTTTATTCTCTAGATGTAGAATTAGACCCTTTGATAGAAAATAGGCTTAAGTCAATTTTATAACTGAACGTTGTACTTTTTATGAAAAACAACAAGATGAAAGATATTGTAGACCCGTATGGTAGACGAATAAATTATTTAAGGCTCAGTATAACTGACAGGTGCAACCTAAGGTGTATATATTGCTCTCAGGGTAGGAATTTTAGATTCTTACCACATAAGGAGATCCTTACCTATGAAGAACTTATAAGGCTCATTCACATAGGTATGAAACTTGGAGTTGAAAAGGTAAGGCTCACTGGGGGGGAACCCTTTGTGAGAAAGGGCTTTTTGTCTTTTTTAGCAGAAATCATGCGCCTGTTTCCAAAAATAGACCTTAGAATAACTACTAATGGTACCTTGCTCACTAAGGATGTGATCCTGCAGCTTAAGTCCATTGGTATCAAGGTTATAAATGTATCTTTAGATACATTTAATAGAGAGAAGTTTAGAAGGATAACAGGTATGGATCTATTTGCCAACGTAGTATCTGCAATATCAGAACTTATTAAGAATAATATCAAGACAAAGATAAATGTAGTAGCTTTAAGGTCCATAAACCATATGGAAGTCCGTGAATTTGTGAGGTTTGCCTTTGAGAACCCTGTTGATGTGAGATTTATAGAATTTATGGATCTATCTCAAGGTGGTAAATGGCAGGAGCAGTATTTTTTTTCTGCTGATGAGATCTTTGAAATTATAGCTAGGGAATTTTCTTTGACCAGAGAACTTGGGTCCAAGGATACAAGGGGTCCTGCTCGCATGTATAAAATATTGGGAGGCAGGGGGAGGATTGGGATTATATCTCCCTTGTCAAATCATTTTTGTGGATCTTGCAATAGGTTTAGGATAACTGCAGATGGAAGACTAAGGACCTGTCTTTTTAGTGAAAAGGATTATAGACTAAAACCAATCCTGAGAAATGATAAGTTTTCTCAAGAGACCCTCTATAAAATAATGAACGGGGCTGCAAAGAAAAAACCCCTTGGGTATGAGATAATCTCAAGATTTAAGGGAAATGGTAGGGGCATGTATGCAATTGGTGGATAATGTTTTAGAATTTATCCATAAGAATTAATATCCCAATACTTATAAATAAGATCCCAGCGATCTTTTTTATCAATGAAGGAGAGATAAAGTGGGTTAAGAGATCTGCAAAGAGGACTCCTAACAAGGTGACTCCTATAAGTGCCAGGGAAGATGCAATAAATACAGTCCAGATTTTTTCTGACTTTGAGGCCATTAAGATAGTAGTGATTTGAGTCTTGTCCCCAAGTTCTGCAAAAAATATAGCCCAAAAGGTAGTTAGAAATATTTTCCAGTCCATAATTTCTCCTGCTTGTTTTTTGTTTAGTATATAAAAGAGTTTTTAAGATGTAAATGTAAAGATATAATATTAATTGAGAATTGAAATTGTAGAATGCAGACCTAGAAACATGTTAAAAATATTGATAGTTTAAAATGAAGATGAGGTAAGAATATATTGGAATTGATATAGGGAGGTAATAATTGGAGTGATAGAAAAAGAACTTGAATTTAGGAGCACATCCCTGGCCCAACAACTCTTTGGTCCCCAGGAAAGATATTTACGGTTTTTAGAAAAAAGGCTTGGGATAGAAATACATAGCAGGGGTACAAGTGTATATATTGTATCAAATGAACAGGAAAAAGTAGAGATTGCATGTAAATTTTTGGTCCAAATGTATGAGACCCTAAGAGAGGGGGTCTTATTGCAATCATCTGATTATGACTATGGTCTTACTTATCTTGAAAATTATCCTGGTGCAGACCTAAAAAAGATGTTTAAAGAAAAATTTTTTAAAATATCTCCCAAAAAGACCCTTGCCCCAAAGACTTTATGTCAAAAGGAATATTTAGATGCAATTAACACCAAAGAGGTTGTATTTGCAATTGGACCTGCAGGTACTGGAAAGACCTATCTGGCGGTGGCTATGGCAGTATCCTTTTTGTTGCAAAAAAAGATAAAGAGGCTTATTCTAACTCGACCAGCGCTTGAGGCAGGAGAAAAGCTGGGTTTTTTGCCAGGGGATATTTTAGAAAAGGTAAATCCATACCTCAGGCCCTTATATGATGCACTACACGATATGCTGGATTTTGGAAAGGTCCAGGAGATGATGGATGCTGGAGTAATTGAAGTGGCACCCCTGGCATTTATGAGGGGCAGGACCTTAAACAGGTCCTTTATTATTTTGGACGAGGCTCAAAATACTACCCCTGAACAGATGAAGATGTTTTTGACTAGGTTGGGCTATGGATCCCGTGCTATCATTACAGGGGATATTACCCAGATAGACCTGCCAAAAAAAGAACATTCAGGTCTAATTCAAGCAGAAAAGGTATTAAAGGGCATTGAGGGGATAAAATTTGTATATTTTTCAAAAAAAGACGTGATCAGACATAGATTGGTAGGGGAAATAATTGAGGCCTATGAAAGATTCGAAAGTGAGATTAGTTAACGGTTATAAAAGACTTTTCCCCTTCCCCTTGGATATTCCACATACTATAGATTGTATTCAATCTATATTAGATTTTTTAGACGTAAGAGGTGAGGTGGAGATCAAATTTTCAGATGATAGGGAAATGGAAGGTCTAAATTTAGAGTTTTTAGATGTACCAGGTCCAACAAATGTACTGAGTTTTCCATCAGACGGAGAGGACTTTTTGGGTAGTTTGTGTGTTTCTCTGGACACAATAAACAGAGAGGCCAGTTTATATGAGCAAGACGTTTATGAATATTTTTTTAGGATGTTAATCCATGGTATATTACACCTTGTGGGATATGAACACAGTGATACGATGTATGATTTAACTGAAAAAGTAT
>JALWFY010000143.1 GCA_027013815.1 Desulfohalobiaceae bacterium
TATTTTATTTGCCTTTTTGATCTGTTTGTTAAATGTTTTATAATCACCAATAAAAGGTTCTTTAATGGATTTTACAATGGAATTTTCCACGTCCTGTATAGTGATATCATTTTTTACCCCAAGGTCTATTACATTTCCTGCCATAGCAAGTCTCATGGCAGTATTTAATGGATCAAGGGACTTATTTACCATGGATTTTAATCTAGGATAAATTTTCATGGCCATTTGATTGTGTTTAGCCTTTATATCCTTATATGGATCGTTTGTTTTCATGTTTTTTCTAATTAGGGCATGTATGTGTTTTGCCATATATGGGGGCGGCCAGGACATGTCTATCTTGCTTAGCTTAAAAAGTACCTTGCGGAGCAACTCTTCATGGAGCTTTTCATCTTCACATACCATCCTACCAGCATCAAGTGTATGTCTAACAAAACATGGAATACAGTCTAAATATGTCTTCATTTAATCCTCTCCTGGTGTTTTGAAAAATAAACAACAAATAGAAATTAAATAAAATTTATTTTATGGTAAAGTATTTTATTTGTGCATTAATATATTAATCTTGTAATATTTTTGTATTTTTTCTCCTTTTTTGAAATAAATTTTTTAATGGCTTGACAAATGCTATGCCTAGTTTCAGATTGTTTTTATCTTCGAATATGTTATTGGGGAGGACATAAATTTAATTGCAAGGAGTATGTCTATGTATACTTATAAGATCCATCCCATAGTAGTTGGCACAAAGGTATTTGATAAGGGGATGATGACCTATCAGTATGGTTATGGAACTCCGTACACTATTCCTATATATATGTGGTATATAGAGGGTGGGGACAAAAAAATATTAGTGGATACAGGAGAGATGAGTCCTATACAATCTGAGGATCGAGAAAAGATGATAAATGGAAAGATATATACCTTTGAGCAAGGGCTATCAAAGTGGGGGCTTTCCCCAAAAGATATTGATCTTGTTATACATACCCATTTGCACAATGACCACTGTGAGAATGATTTTAAGTTAGAGAACGCACGTTTTTTTGTCCATAAGTTGGAACTTGAGGTTATACACAATCCACATCCTTTAGATTTTAGGTACTTAGAAGATTATATCTTGGATATTGAAGAAAATGGGCAGATTGAGATAATAACTGAAGATAGGGAGATAGTTCCTGGTATCTCAGTTGTACACACCCCTGCACACACAAAGGGGGGACTAACAGTGCTAATTAATACTCAAGGGGGGAAGGCGGCGCTCTGTGGATTTTGTATCATAGAAGAGAACCTATATCCCCCTAAAGAAGTTAGGGCAATGGAGATGGAGGTAATCCCACCTGGTACACATGTGGATGTATATCAGGCATATGATGTGCTAAAGAGGGTAAAGGGGATGGCAGACATTGTAATCCCCTTGCACGAACCCAAGTATGCTTCAATGGACACAATCCCATAAGTTCTTGATTTAAACAAAAAGTTACTCTCTAGTTGTTCTTTTTTTCACTTGACAGCGTATTGGACTTAAGGCTATGAATTCCAAAACTAATCATATAAAAATAAAGAGGAATTATGAGTATTGGTTTTTTTAAAAAATTAGAAGAAAAAAAGGAAAGACTCATAGGTAGATGGCTGGACTATGCCCTTTCTACATATCCTTCAAAGGCAAAACAATTTTTTTCCAAACAATCAGATCCATTTCAAAATCCTGTGGGGAATGTGTTAAAGAATGAACTTAGGGATATTTTTGACGAACTTATCCAGGACAAGGCATCAGATAAACTCGCTCAACATGTTGATGCCATTGTTAGGGTAAGGGCAGTTCAGGATTTTTCCCCATCCTCAGTAACTATGATATTTTGGAAACTAAAAGATATAGTTGATGAAGAGTTGGGGGTAGATGAGTTGCCTCGGGAGCTCTATCTAGAGGTAAAAGAGTTTTATAAAAGGGTAGATCAACTCTGTTTTCTTGCATTTGATGTATTTATGCAATGCAGGGAAAAGATCTGGGAGTTAAAGACAAAGGAGTTCCAGGCTGGCATTAAAAATATCCTTAGACATTATGAAGTGAATATATCTTCTGAGCAAGGCTTTAAATAATTTTAATATATAGGTTTAGGGGTAATTTTTTGTATTGTTTAACCAAAAACCCAAAGGGTATAAATTGGGAGTGAGGTAGCTGTTATGAATGCTCTATATTCCTTGATTATTGTCTTGGGATTGGTTCTCATTGCCCTGGTTGGAGCAGGAGCTGTGGGACTACATACCCTATTTGGAGTTGTGATACCCTATATTGCCTTTATCATCTTTTTAATAGGATTTATTGTTAAGGTGATAAAATGGGCAAGGTCTCCAGTTCCATTTAGGATCCCAACAACCGCAGGGCAACAGGAGAGTCTTAGGTGGATTAAGCAGAACAAATTGGATAACCCATCTACTACGTGGGGGGTTATTGGGAGGATGTTTCTAGAGATCTTTTGTTTTAGGTCCCTTTTTAGAAACACTAGGTCAGAGCTCTATCTAAATGGGGGACCAAAATTGACCTATGGGTCATCAAAATTTTTGTGGCTTGGGGCCATTGTATTTCACTATTGTTTTTTTATTATCCTTTTGAGGCATATAAGGTTTTTTACAGATCCAACACCTCTAATATTCCAGTGGCTGGATAAATTAGACTCTATTCTTCAAATAGGTGTTCCAAATATTTATATTACAGAATTTGTGATTCTAGGTGCCCTCTTATATCTATTTCTAAGGAGGGTGTGCGATCCTAAGTTAAGATACATATCTCTGCCAGCAGATTATTTCCCATTGTTCTTGATCTTTGCTATAG
>JALWFY010000144.1 GCA_027013815.1 Desulfohalobiaceae bacterium
TAAGACCAGATGTTACCTTAAAATGCTTTACTGCTGTAGAGATAGAGCATATAGCCATGACCTCTAAAATTTCTATAAAAGACGTGCTCATTAAATTAAAACAAGCTGGTCTAGATATGATGCCAGGTGGGGGGGCAGAGATATTTGATCCTAGAATTAGAAACAAGATCTGCCCTGAAAAAATAAGTGGTGATAAGTGGCTAGAGATAATAGAAATTGCCCATAAACTTGGTATAAGGTCCAATTGTACTATGCTCTTTGGACACATTGAATCCATAGAGCACAGGATAGACCACCTAGATAGGCTGAGGAGGCTTCAAGACAAGACCAATGGATTTGTATGTTTTATCCCCCTCCCTTTTCTACCAAAACACAGTAAATTAAATATACAAAAATCTATATCTGGGATTGAAAAATTAAAGACCATTGCGCTCTCCAGGATAATGTTAGACAATATACCTCATATAAAAAGCTATTGGATTATGCTTGGGATAAAACTTGCCCAGATGGCACTCTATTTTGGTGCCAATGACCTAGATGGGACTGTAGTAGAGGAAAAAATTGGACACATGGCTGGGGCAGATTCACCTAATATCCTGACCAAAAATGAACTAATAGATATGATAAAGGAATGTGACTTTGTCCCTGTTGAAAGAAACGGGCTTTTTGAAAAAGTATAAAAATAGGAAATGGATTTTTTTATGTTAGATAAAATTAAAGAAAAAATACAAAACAACAAAAGGCTCTCTTTGGAGGAAACCTATAAATTGTATGTTGATGCACCTTTATTTGAATTGGGAAATCTTGCAAACCAAATAAGAGAAAAAAAGCACCCTAAAAATATTGTCACATATGTTGTAGACAGAAACATAAATTATTCCAATATCTGTGTATGTGGATGTAAGTTCTGTGCCTTTTTTAGGGCCCCTGGTGAGGAAGGTGGGTATGTATTGACTATAGATGAATTAGACAAAAAGATCCAAGAGACCATAGACCTTGGTGGTACTCAGATCCTCCTTCAGGGGAGCCATCACCCAGACCTCAAAATAGAATTCTATATACAGATGTTAACACACATAAAAGATAAATTTCCCCAAATACACATACATGGATTTTCTCCTCCAGAAATTGTCCATTTTAGCAAATTAAATAACCTATCTATTAAAGACACTATCCAAAAACTAATGGAGGCAGGGCTTGACTCTATACCAGGTGGGGGTGCAGAGATACTAGTGGACAGGGTGAGAAGAGAGGTCTCACCAAATAAATGTACATCTGATGAGTGGTTAAATGTAATGGAGATAGCCCATAAACTTGGGCTCAGGACAACTGCTACAATGATGTTTGGGCATATAGAGACCAAAAAAGAAAGGCTATTGCACCTACAAAGACTAAGGGATCTACAGGATAAGACCAGGGGATTTACTGCATTTATACCGTGGGGATTTCAGCCCCATAATACAAGGATAAAGGCGAGAAAGATTACTTCTATAGAATATTTGAGACTCCTTGCCATATCCAGGATATTTTTAGACAACTTTGACAATATCCAGGTCTCATGGGTTACAATGGGTCCTGAAATTGCCCAGCTCGCCCTTTTCTTTGGAGGAAATGATTTTGGTTCTACTATGATAGAAGAAAACGTTGTAGCTGCAACTGGGGTAAAATTTAGGTTGAGTATTGAAGAGATCAGAACATATATACAGGACGCCGGTTTTGTCCCAAGACAGAGACGAATGGACTATACAATAATAGAGTAAATAGTTGAATGGTGGAATAGTTAAATGGGGAAATAGTTGTTTAACTACAAAAAGGAGGCAAAAGGCGAAGTTAGTGATTAGTGAATAGTGAGCTGAATTCTGAAGGCAAAAGATATATGGGGCGAGAGGAAAATTCTTCCCTTTCGCCTTTAGTTATTTGCCCTTAGCCCTTATCCATTAGCCTTTTGCCTTTTGCCTTTTGCCCTTAGCCTTTTGCCCTTAGCCTTTTGCCCTTAGCCTTTTGCCCTTAGCCTTTTGCCCTTAGCCTTTTGCCTAATATATACATGAAGCAAAGGTCTATAAAAGGTCTATAAATAGTTTCAAACAAAGGTTTTGATTTAATACTATGAACTTATTTAAAGAAAAAATCACCCTAGGAAAGATAGGGTATTTAAATGTCCTGCCAATTTATTATCCCCTAGAGACACAAATCATAAAAAATCCCTTTAAAATAGTCGAAGGTATACCTGCAAGGCTAAATGAACTTGCAAGCAGGGGAGAGCTTGAAATAAGTGGCACATCTTCCATTGAATATGCCAGGAACTTTGAAAAATATCTTTTAATACCAAATATATGTATTGGCTCAAATGGGCCAGTTATGAGTGTACTCCTTTTGAGCAAAATACCTATACAAGACCTAAATGGTAAGGAAATCGTGTTGAGTGCCCATTCCCACACCTCTGTGGCCCTACTCAAGATGTATCTAACTTCCCGTGGCATAGATGTTAGGTACAGGACAGGGAATGTAGTAGAGTCTATTAAGCACAAAGACATCTTTGGTGCCCTGGCCATTGGAGACGAGGCATTGTACCTACAAAGGGCATCAAACCTACCCTATATCCTAGACCTTGGGGAAGAATGGAGGAGGTGGACAAGGCTTCCTTTTGTATTTGGTGTATGGGTAGTAAATAGAGAAACATATAGAAATAGGCCCCATGACATAAAATTGGGTTGTGAATTGCTCCTTAGGGCAAAGGAATGGGGAAACAGGCGGCTGGACCTATTTGCAAAAATAGTGGAACAA
>JALWFY010000145.1 GCA_027013815.1 Desulfohalobiaceae bacterium
ATGTATCTCTTAGAAAAGTTTTAGGTGCCAATTTGGCTTAAAAGGGAATCCCGTGAAAATCGGGAACCGGCCCGCGGCTGTGATAAGGGGACGAACGCTGCAAAAGGCCACTTCTCGCCACCTTTTTTACTAAGGTGATGAGGGGGAAGGCGCAGCTAGTAGGGAGATCCTTAGAGTCAGAAGACCTGCCTAGATAGGATAGATGACCTAGTGGGAGTGGAAGATTCTTCGTCTCTAGGTCTTGGGATAAAAACGGGAAATCCCTGAAGTCCATTTTATTGGATTTCAGGGATTTTTTTTGGATGTGATAGTGTATTTTAGGTCTAAACAACAGGAGAAAACCATATGAAATTAAGGGTATACGCTATGGGTATTTTATTATTTTTTCTTCCCAAGGTATCATTTGGATATTGTGTAAATTTTATAGACGACAACAATAACAAAATAATTATCAATAGTATCCCCAAAAGGATCGTTTCAATAAATCCATCCATAACTGAAATATTATGCGAGATAGGAGCAAAGGAATATATAAAAGGAATTACATATTATGATAGATGTTTAATAAAGGGAGCAACCATTGTTGGTGGATTTCTATCCCCATCTATACAAAAAATAAAATCCATAAGTCCTGATATTATCTTCTATTCAAAAATAAATAAAGACATTCTATTAGACTTTAAAAAAAGTCAAGCAAAGATGGTCATGTTAAACCCAGAAGATTTACCTTCATTATACAGGACAATAAAAATTTTATCAAAAATAGTTAACAGAGAATCACAGGGAGATAAGCTGATTAAGAATATAAAAGATGATCTATCGCACATTGAAAAAAAGACTCAACACATCCCCACAAAAGATAGAGTGAGGGTTATTAGAATAATGGGCAGAAATTATGTAATGACACCAGGAATAGGTTCCTTTCAAAATATCCTTATATCAAAGGCCGGAGCCATCCCACCTAAATTTCAAGGACAGGGAAAAGTTGTCAGGGTCAGAAAGAAAGACTGGATAAGGTTCAATCCACAGGTGATATATGGATGTTATGGAGATAAAAAAATAATAGAAAAGATAAAAAAATTACCAGGCTGGAATGAGGTAGATGCAATAAAAAATAAAAAAATTTTTATATATCCATGCGAACTTACATGCAGATTATCTGCCCATACTGGATATTTTGTATCATGGCTATCCTCAGATATATATAGAGATGAATTTTTAGACAAAAAATACTGGGAATATAAAGACCATGTAATTTCAAGAAAAAAATTGAATATAGACCTCTCCTATGTAAAAAAGGTAGAACTCATCCACTCTTATCTATTTGATTTTAAAAATAAAACTCTTTTAATTACATTCAATAAACCAATGGACATAATATCCTCACTAGAAGGTCCCAGAAAAAACATTTTATATATTGGAAATCATTATACTCCACCCCCATGTTGGGGCATAACACATGAATTGGGGCTCAATAAATCTAGGAAAGAGATCTATCACGCATTATCATTAAATAAAAAAAATACTTCCATGTTATTTACAGGCGCTAATATGGACAATTTATGCCTTGCAAAAAAAAGGTATAAAAAAATTGCCGTGTATGTGTTTGCAACTGCTGGAGTTGAATCCAATGCAATGCGAATGTCAAGGGATACTGGAAGTTATTATGAACCAGGGACTATAAATATAATTATAATGACCAATGTAATACTAACACCAAGAGCAATGACAAGGGCTATAATTACCGCAACAGAAGCAAAAAGTGCTGTATTAAACGATCTTGATATAAGGAGCTCATATAATCCAAAAAAATATCAAGCAACAGGTACGGGAACTGACAATATAATAGTAGTTCAAGGAGATGGTAAATACAGGCTTGATAATGCAGGAGGGCATTCCAAACTTGGAGAACTAATTTCAAAATCAGTCTATGAGGCAGTATTAAATGCAATAAAAAAACAAAATAAAATAGTAAAAAATAGAAATATAATAAAGAGACTCTCAGAGCGTGGGATATCTTTATATGACATTGTATATAATAACAATATTATAGTTGACTATAAAAAGAAACTCGTTTTACAAAAATTAGAAGATATTTTGATAAATCCAAAATATGCATCATTTATGGATTCGATCCTAGCTTTAAGTGATGAATATGAAAAGGGAAGGTTAAAGGACCTTTTTCCAATAAAAATGTGGGGGAAAGAGATTGCGTCTTCTATATGTAAAAAAGAAAATATAGAAATTATTCCCTATGTAACTACCCAACATATCCCAGAAATTATAAAAATAGGACTTAATTCACTGCTCAGTGGAATAGAAAACAGCGTTTAAAAATGCTATAATATAATTGCCTCCTTTTGGGATGAGAGGCCTTAAAGTTTTTAAAACTCCCCACTTTGACGGAGGTCTGTGAACTCCCATTATATGCTTGACAGGTAATATTAATAAATGTATCTCTTAGAAAAGTTTTAGGTGCCAATTTGGCTTAAAAGGGAATCCCGTGAAAATCGGGAACCGGCCCGCGGCTGTGATAAGGGGACGAACGCTGCAAAAGGCCACTTCTCGCCACCTTTTTACTAAGGTGATGAGGGGGAAGGCGCAGCTAGTAGGAAGATCCTTAGAGTCAGAAGACCTGCCTAAGTAAAAAATATGGTCTCACGAGGCATGAGACTGGAATTTAGGGATAAAAACGGGAAATCCCTGAAGTCCATTTTATTTGGATTTCAGGGATTTTTTTATTTTAAAACCAATTTAATAAGGGAGGATAGATCATGCGT
>JALWFY010000146.1 GCA_027013815.1 Desulfohalobiaceae bacterium
AGGTTGTCTTGAAGATGCTGGAGATGGAGCACAATTTGAAGAAGTGATAATCTTAGGTGAACTAACTAAAAGGGCCTGGGAAAACGGTGTACAAGTAATGATAGAAGGGCCAGGACATGTACCCCTACACCAGGTAATATCCCAGATCCAAACCATAAAGACCATTTGTCACAATGCCCCACTCTATGTGCTTGGTCCCCTTACCACAGATATTGCTGCTGGATATGACCACATAACCGGTGCAATTGGAGGCGCATTGGCTGCATGGGCAGGTGCAGACTTTTTATGCTATGTAACCCCAGCAGAGCACCTGACCCTCCCAAATGAAAATGATGTATATCAGGGGGTTATCGCCTCTTTAATCGCTGCCAATTCAGCAGAAATCGCCCTTGGTTATCAGGAGGCACAAAACAGGAGCCGGGCAATATCCATTGCACGTAAGGAACTAAATTGGAAGGATATTACGGAAAATGCCCTTGATCCTGAGTTAGTAAGAAAAAGGAGAGAGAAGTTTGCATCAAAGGAAGAGTGTGCCATGTGTGGAGAATTTTGCGCAGTTAAGATGTTGAGATAGAATTATTATCCCAAATAAATATAAAGGGGCATAGCTTTCTACACAATTATAGTTTTTCTACTACAATTCCCGTTGAGCTATATTACATAATAATTGGAAAAGGCAAAGGGCTAACGGCTAAAGGAAAAACTCCTAACCTCTAGCCTAATATTGCCTTTTGCCCTTAGCCCTTTGCCTTTAGCCTAACATGTCTAAAGAGATAATCATATGGGGATTGATATATGGAATAGCTATATGTAAAGATGTGTAGAAAGCTATGCTTATACCTCACTGTTCATAATATCCAATATATTCAGCCTTATCTAATACATGGGGTGATATGGCCTCAATGAGCTCTTTATATGTGGGGTTATCCCTTACACTTAATTTCTCACAATCAAGTGCATATACTGTGGTCACATATGGATGTTTTCCTGTGCCCCTTGGGGGTTGAGGGCCACCATATCCCTTAAATCCGTAAGAATTAATAAGCTCCCTACACCTCTTACATTTACCAGACCCCGACCATCCTTGGTCCAATGAGGTAATATCTTTTGGTATATCTACCACTGCCCAGTGAAGCCAGTTTCTGGCTATTGGATGTGGATCTACCATAACCAATGCAAATGATTTGGTATTTGCTGGGGCACCTTGCCACTCAAATTCTGGAGAAATATTCTCCCCTCCAATACTAATCATTACAAATTTTTTTGGTATATTACCACCTTCTTTAAATGAGCTTGACCTTAATCTCATCTTTCCCCCTCCCATAGAATTTATTGTTATGCCCAAACAAAATAGGGTAAGGATAATAATTTTTCTCATACTATCCCCTCTTTTAAATCTTTAACTAGTTAAAACAACTGGTCCGTCCCTTTTGATAAAAATTTTGGATGTTGAATTAATATTCATTTTTAATCCAAAATTCAAAATCCATAATACAAAATTCTTCTCAATCTAAGGGGGTGTACCAGTTTGTACTTATTTACAATTTTAAGAACTAGCCATTAAAAATTCCCTGTATCTCCTATCATAAGGGGGATAATTAAAAAATGCAGACCCAGATACAACTACATCTGCGCCAGCAGAGACCAAGGACTTGACATTCTCAAGATTCACTCCACCATCTACTTGCACCAAGGTAGATAGACCCATGTGTGTTATCATTTCCTTTACTTTCCTTACCTTTTCTAAGGCGTAAGGAATGAATTTTTGCCCTCCAAAGCCAGGATTCACACTCATTATAAGTACCATATACACCTTGGGCAAAATATATTCAATAACATTTAAAGGGGTGTGGGGATTTAGTGCAACACCTGGTTTTACTCCAAGGTCTAGTATCCTTGAAATCACAGAATCCAGATGATTGCATGCCTCTGCATGTACACACAAGAGATCAGCCCCTGCCTTTTTAAAGGATTCAATATATTCCCCAGGATTTTCAATCATTAGATGCACATCAAAAAAAAGTGAGGTCTTTGATCGGCACATCTCGATTATTGGAGCACCCAAGGTAATATTTGGCACAAAATGACCATCCATCACATCCCAATGTACCCATTTTATCCCTGCCCTCTCTAGTTCCTTTAATTCCTTTTCTAAATTAGAAAAGTCTGAAGACAATAAAGATGGTGATAAAATAAATCTTTCTTTCATAACAAACTCCTAAAAAATAGTTGACTCACTTAAGATCTCTCTATATCCCAGAGATTGTCAGGTCAAGGTGAAATTATATAAGGCGAAAGGCTAAAGAAAAAGATTATTAGTCCTTTTGCCCTTAGCACTTTGCCTAATGTAGACTATTTTGGAGGTATAACCACATGATAAATAGGAAAGAATTAGCAAATGCCATTAGATTCTTGAGTATAGATGCCATACAAAGGGCCAAGTCTGGTCATCCTGGTGCGCCCATGGGAATGGCGGACATTGCCGAGATACTATGGAGGGAGTTTGTTAGACATAATCCCAAAAACCCAAATTGGCCAGACAGAGACAGGGTAGTACTTTCAAATGGACATGCGTCAATGCTCTTATACTCTGTACTCCATCTCACAGGATACGATCTCTCCATAGAGGATATAAAAAATTTTAGACAACTAAATTCAAAAACCCCTGGACATCCAGAATATGGTGCTACTCCTGGGGTAGAGACCACCACAGGCCCCCTAGGACAAGGCATTGCCAATGCTGTGGGAATGGCACTTGGAGAAAAAATACTGGCTTCTACTTTTAATAAAGAGGATATCAAAATAGTAGATCATTTTACATATGTCCTGCTTGGGGACGGATGTCTTATGGAGGGCATCTCCCATGAGGTCTGTTCTTTAGCTGGCACATGGGGGCTTGGAAAACTAATTGCCCTATATGATGACAACAATATAACGATAGATGGAAATGTAAATGGCTGGTTTACAGAAGACATCAAAAAAAGATTTGAATCATATGGTTGGCATGTAATACCAGACGTAGATGGACATGATCCTGAGGCCATTTATTTAGCCATAAAAGAGGCCAGGGAAGAAAAACAAAGGCCATCTATTATTTGTTTTAAAACTACCATTGGGTTTGGGTCCCCTCACCTTGCTGGGAGTGAAAAGACCCACGGTTCTCCCTTGGGTGAGGAAGAAGTCATGGCCACAAGAAAAAATCTAGACTGGGAATATCCCCCATTTGAAATTCCAGAACATATTTATAAGGCTTGGGATGCAAGGGAGAGGGGTAAGATATTAGAAGAAAGCTGGATAGAAAAATTTAAAAGATACACACAAAAATATCCAAAAGAGGCTAAGGAATTCTTAAGAAGGATCAATGGGGAACTTCCCCAAGACATAGACAAGATATTTGATAACCAATTGGAAGAATTTGTAAGCCAAGACATAGATATTGCAACAAGACGGGCATCTGGTATGGTACTTGAAAAGATCAGTCCTCACCTTCCTGAGCTAATTGGTGGTTCTGCTGACTTGAGCGGTTCCAATAATACCAAATGGTCAGGTTCTATCTCATTTACAAACAAGAATCCCCAGGCAAATTATATACACTATGGGGTAAGGGAATTTGCCATGGCTAGTATAATGAATGGACTTATACTCCATGGTGGATTTTTACCCTATGGTGGCACATTCTTGGTCTTTTCTGACTATATGAGAAATGGAATTAGGTTATCTGCACTCATGGAAAAACAGGTGATATATGTACTTACCCACGACTCTATTGGTGTTGGTGAAGATGGCCCTACTCATCAGCCAATTGAACATATATCTTCATTGAGGTTGATTCCAAATCTAATGGTATTTAGGCCATGTGATCTAGTGGAGACATTAATTGCCTGGAAGCAGGCCATTAAGCAAAAAAATCATCCAAGTGCATTGATATTATCAAGACAGGGACTAAAAAAACAAATCGATTCAATAAAAAAGGCAAAAGAAGTAGAAAAGGGTGGTTATATATTGATTGAAGAACCTGAGTCTCCACCACAGGTTGTCTTGATTGCATCAGGTTCTGAGGTAGAAATATGCGTTGAAGCTGCAAAGATATTAAACAATGAGTCTATATCCACAAGGGTGGTATCAATGCCCTGTATGGAATTATTTGAAACACAAGATATAAGCTATAAAAACAAGGTAATAGACAAGAATGCAAAAATAATCCTGGCTGTAGAGGCAGGACGTCCTGATATCTGGTATAAATATGTGGGTAATCAGGGCAAGGTCCTTGGAATCAATGAATTTGGCAGATCTGCACCAGGTAAGGTATTATTTGAATATTATGGGTTTACTACCCAAAACATAATAAAAATTATAAAACAGTCTATATAAGGATATTTTTATGGGATTTTTGTCTGCATCTTTTGGTCTAACCAGGTACAGGGTCATAGGAGAGGCAGATGAACAGCTATGGGAAAAGATCCCAGACCTGCTCAAGGAATTCTCTTTTCAGGAAATAGATGATGTTGTGGAGGAGATAAGTTTTGGTTGGGTATGTTTTGATAACATGCTAGATACAAAATGGATCACCTCTTCCCCTTTTAAAGGAGAATACGTGTGTTTTTCTTTGAGGATTGATAAGAGGAAAATCCCCCCAGCTGTATTTAAGAAATACTACCAACTTGCCTTACAGGAAATGTCAAGTCCTGTAGAACAAGGGTTGAAATTTATACCTCGTGCCAAAAAACAAGAAATAAAAGAAAATTTAAGGCTCAAGTTGCTTAAGCGCATTTTACCTGTACCATCTACAACTGATATTATCTGGAGTTATTCAAAGAACATAGTGTATCTTTCAACTACTAATAGATCCACAAAAGGTATCTTTGAAGACCTATTTCAAAGTACTTTTAACCTAAAAATAACCTTGATAAATCCGTATGAATTGGGAAAATCCCTGGAAAACAAATTCCACTTAAGCCTAGACAAATATGAAACAAATATATTTTGCTAAGTCGGGGACGAATGTCCCCAACTTAGCAGAAAATTAGTGTCTATACCAATTACTCCCACCAAATCCCCCTGTTTTTCTAATTGCTTCTAACCTATTATTAGAAATAATCCTAAGTAGAAGGGCTCCATTATACAAATTATTCCCTTTGGGAACGTCTGCCCATTTGAGTTTTAATCTATTTCCCTGGATCTTTCCAAAGGCCACATTGGACCATTGTGGACTGTTTGGAGATCTCTCTCCATACCACCATACAAACTTCCCTATCTGTCTAATGTAATACATTCCCCCATCATCACACTTCCATGTACCAGTCAAATTAATACGCGTTGATATGGTTGTTTTACGGGGATTAGATACTACCCCAGCCCCCTTTACCCCAGAAATACAATACCTACTTTTTACAGGAGAAGGGACATCATATTTCAGCCAACATTTAGGACGTGGCCCCTGAATAGTATTTGGTTTTACATATGTCCATGCCTTGCACATAGGATCCCTAGAACAAGCCTGTTTACACAACTGAGGATTGGGAGAGGGAAGGGAGAAACTCTTATAATCAAGCCCTGGCCTGTCTGTGTTGTACTCAAAACCAGTATTTTTCTGCCATCCACCCTCCTGGGTATTTGTAATTACCCCAACTACCTTATATACGCTATTTGCCCAAAACCCTCCACAAAATTCTGCAGGATTCCCCATACATCTCATATTGCAATTATTAGCACGCCCAAACTTCCCATAACTATTTCCACAAAAACAATGTTTGGAATACTGCACTCCTGCATACTTAAATCCCCTTTGCCTACACACACTAATACAGGTCTCCACTGTCATGTTAGGATCTTGAAAAAAATAACCATTTAAATCTCTCCCCTTTGTACCTAATGGATCACCTTGGTCTTTAAAACATCCAACATACTCACCTCCCATTACAGGAGATGTAATAAAACATGAGAGATAAAAACAGGACAAAATTATTGCCCATAAAAAAATAATAACCCTTTTCATAATAGACCTCCTAAAAATTTATTAATCATGTTCTATATCTTCCATTTATCTTAACATATTCTTCTGAAAAATCTGAAAACAATATATTGTATTTAAACTCCCCGCCCATACCTAGATCCACTTGTAAAAAAATATCCTGTTTTTTTAAGTACGGGAGCAGAATAACATCTAAATTTGGGGCCGTTCCCATACTGTTTTTAAAAATTTCTATATCACTGACCTTTATTGTAATTTTATTAATATCTATATCTGCCCCACTCCTTCCAATCGCAGCTACAATCCTACCCCAATTTGCATCCTCTCCATAAATTGCTGTTTTTACCAGTGGCGAGGTGGCAATGGCCCTTGCAACTCTTTCTGCCTGAACACCATTAATTGCACCTATGACCTTAAGATGAACTACCTTTGTACCCCCTTCTGCATCTTGTATTATCTTATAAGATAAGTCATAGAGCACTTCATATACAAGGTCTGTAAAATCTGAAATCTCTTGATTTGATGCAACCTTTCCTCCACCCATGCCATTTGCCAGGGCTATCACACAGTCATTGGTGGAGGTATCTCCATCTACTGTTATCCTATTAAAGGTATAGTCTACCACATCTTTTAATATCCCTTGAAAAATATTTTGTTCTATTTTTACGTCAGTCATTAGAAAACACAACATAGTAGCCATATTTGGGCATATCATTCCAGCACCTTTGGCTACCCCAACAACCGCGATACCATCTTTGTACCTTGAACAAATCTTTGGAAATGTATCTGTAGTCATAATTGCCTTGGCCACATCAATGATATCCTTTTTTCCTAGATTTTGTTTTAACTCCTTAACTCCCGTCTCCCAACACCTCATATCAAACTGTTCTCCAATAACCCCTGTTGATGCTGGAACTATTGTATTGGGGTCTATTCCTATTTGACTTGACAGGAGTTTTAGGCTCTGCCTACAATTTAATATTCCCAACTCTCCTGTTCCTGCATTTGCTATCCCAGAATTTATAACAACTCCCTGAACATTATAATTATTTTTTTCTAGATTTTCCTTACATACAATTATTGGTGCTGCTTGAAACAAATTTTTAGTAAACACTGCAGCACATCTAGCCAATTTATTTGAATAAATCAGTGCAAGGTCGTCCCTCTCCTTATACCTAAAATTTGCCTGTCCAGTTGAAAAAATAAAACCTTTAGGTAATTTTAGCATGATTTTACTCCTTGAATGAAATAAAAAAAATGTTAACAATAAAAAAAATAAAACACAATTTCCAAGATCTGTAAACAATATTAAACTGAAGTTCCAAAAATTGCAGGTTAATATGAAAGACGGCGAAAGGCTAAAGGCACATGAGGCAAAAGGATAAAGGCGAAAGGCTAAAGGTATAGGAATTAAAATACGAATTCTTTCCTTTAGCCATTATATACAATGAGTTAGGATTTAGAAAAAAGGTAAATTTTTTTCACGTTTTTGAAATAAAAAGCATAGAAATTAAGGAGCAATATATGAATACAGGTCCATTTTCAGAGTTTAAGTTAAAAGATATCTATTTAAAAAATAGGTTTGTACGCTCAGCAACATGGGAGGGAATGGCCACTGAAACAGGGGAAGTAACTCCAAAACTCATAAAACTCATGGAGGATTTGGCCAGAGGTGAGGTTGGACTAATTATTACAGGACATGCGTATGTGGACCCAATAGGACAGGCAAGCCCGTGGCAACTTGGAGTGCATAGAGATGAACTCATCTCTTCACTGGAAAAGATCCCCCAGGCAGTACACAAATTTGGATCAAAGGTATTTTTACAAATAGCCCATAGTGGGATATTTGCATTTAATCTGGAAAAAAAACCAGGCCTTGGCCCTTCTCCTTTAGATATCCACAGTGATTTTAGGTCTGCAAAGGGCGTAGGAATGACAAAAAAGGACATAAAAGAGGTGATAACTAAATTTGGCGAGGCAGCTCTACGGGCAAAAAAGGCAGGATTTGATGGTATCCAGATACATGCAGCCCATGGCTATTTGCTCAGTCAATTCCTCTCCCCATACTTTAACAAAAGAAATGATGAATATGGGGGAGATATTAGGGCAAGATCTAAACTAGTATTAGAAGTATACCAGAGGATCAGAGAAATGGTTGACGATTTTCCTGTGATCATCAAATTAAATGCCCAGGACTTCTTAGATCCTGGTATGAGTTTTGACGAAATGTTATATGTGTCAAAATTACTAGAAGAAAATGGAATTGATGGTATAGAGATGAGTGGTGGGACACTTATTTCAAAAGAATTTATCCCATCTAGGACCAAGAAGATCGCAAAAAAAGTTGGGGAGATTTATTATATGGAACACGCATTGAGGTTTAAACAAAAGACTCAAGTCCCTCTAATACTAGTTGGAGGGATAAGGCGATTTAATGTATGTGAAAAACTAATTTCTAAAGGTGTCTGTGACCTCATAAGTATGAGTAGGCCCTTTATAAGAGAGCCTTACCTTATTAGGAGATGGAAACAAGGGGACTTAAGAGACGCACTATGTGAATCTGACAATTTGTGTTTTAAGCCTGCACTCATGGGTGAAGGGATATATTGTTATCTAGAGAAAAAAATAGGAAAAAATAAGGAAAAGACCATATGTTAGAGGAACTAGCCATTAATTCCAAGATAATTATGGGAAACATGGAATATGGATCTGACTTACTTCTTGAACTAAATAATATCTGCCAGACCAAGGAAATATTTGCAGGAAAGATTGAGGGGATTGGTGCTGTTAAGTGTGCAACCATTGGATTTTATGACCAGGAAAAAAAAGAATACATATGGAATAAAATCCATAGGCCAATGGAAGTACTATCTTTAAAAGGAAATATATCCATAAAGGACAACAAACCCTTTGTACATGCCCATATAGTATTGGGAGACCATAATTCACAGGTATATGGCGGTCACCTTGGAGAAGATACCCAAGTATTTGCCTTTGAGTATATCATAGTGCCACTTCAAGGAGATGCGTTTGTGAGAGGATTTGACAAAAAAACAGGGCTTTTTCTCTGGAAATAAACAAAGGTTTTACAATATGAGTTTTAACTCTTTTTTTAATTCTCCTTGCACAAAAAAATCCCCAGGAGGAAATTATGGACACAAAAATAAAATCAAAAATAATTGCCTTGTTTTTTTTATTTACTGTTTTTCTCCTGTGTTATAATTTTGCATATGGTTCTGACCTATCTAAAATAAAGGCCAGGGGAGAAATAAGGCATCTTGGGGTACCTTATGCAAATTTTGTAACTGGTGCTGGAGATGGATTTAGTGTAGATCTGGTCAAATTATTTGCAAGGTATCTTGGTGTAAAATATGTGTTTGTAAAAAGTAACTGGAAACACATAATATCTGATCTAATTGGCAAAAAGATAGTCTTTAAAGGAAATAAAGTCATTGTCCGAGGAAAATGTAAAATAAAAGGGGATATAATAGCCTCAGGACTCACTGTACTTCCCTGGCGTAAAAAATTGGTGGACTATTCTAGTCCAACATTTCCCACTCAAATCTGGCTCATTGTACAATCTGAGTCAAGGATAAGACCAATCATACCATCAGGGGATCTATCCAAAGATATTAAGGCAGTTATGTCCAGGTTAACTGGTCTAACTATCTTATCTATACCTGGGACCTGTTTAGATGCTTCCCTGTATGGGATAGCAAAATACGGTGCAAGGATAAAAAACTTCAATAAAAATCTGAATGAACTGGCACCAGCGGTTATAAATGGCCAAGCAGACGCCACTCTTTTAGACGTTCCAGATGCCTTAATTGCCTTAAGTAAATTTCCTGGACTAATAAAAATTATTGGCCCAATCTCCCCAAGACAGGTAATGGGTTGTGCATTTAGAAAGACTTCTCCTGAACTGCGCACAGAATTTAACAACTTCCTAAAAAAAATTAAAATAAACGGCACCTATATTAAATTAATACAAAAATACTATCCCTCTGTGTTAGACTATTATCCTGATTTTTTTAAATAGAGGTAAATAATGGGAAGAATCTTTGTTTTATTGAATTCAAAGGCAAAGGTCATATTTATAATCGGTGCATGTTTTTTAGTGGTATATATTTGTTCTCTAGTATTTATCAATTATAAAGCCCAGGTCTCACTAGAAAATTCTGCAAGGGAAGAGATATTATTGAATATAAAAAATAGGATAACTGCCTTATCCTATTTTTACGAAGAAAGGAAAAATGACCTAAATGAAATATTGTCCCAGAGATCAATATCTGCATATTTTGAAAATAAGGCCCTTGGAATGTCCATGGAATATGGACTAAGGGCCTCTCTACTGAGCATAGCCAGGGATTTTAAATATTTTTTAAACAACAAAAAGCTAGAGGGGATAAATATCTATAAAAGGATTCTCTTTATAGACCCAAATGGAAAAATCCTTGTAGATACAAAACAAAAATATTTACATGAGCACTACAATATAGATTGGAAAAATATAATTACACCAAATGAAACAAGACCATACTTTGTATTTTTAAGAGGTTCAAAAAACAAGTATGAATTGATTGGATCAATCCCTTATTTTTTTAAACAAAGATATGTAGGACAACTTATTACCATAATTTCTCCTCAAAGTATTTTTCGTTTATTGGAATTTAAAAACAATCTAGTGTTTTTTGTTCAGGACAAAAAAAGTATCTTATTAAAGAAAAAGGAATTTTTGAAAAATCCTTATACCAATATATCAGGGTTAACCACATTAAAACAAAATAAGGAATATATTCTATCTATTAAAAAAAATAACAAGTCACAACCATTAATAGCATTTGGGCTCCCTATTAGAAATACAAAATTTTCCATAATAATCTTATCCCCCTCAATACAATTATTGGGTTCAGGGACATGGTATCTACCAGTTGCAATGGCCATACTTGCAGCAATCCTTTTATCTGGTCTTGGTATAAGTTTAAAAATGAATGCCCAAAATTTGGTGCTAAGGACAAAGCTAAAAGAAGCAGCCAAGACCCAGGAAGAAATAAATAAAAAAAATGCAGAACTACAAGAGGAGATAAAGATCCGCAAGGAAATCGAAGCCAAGCTCAAAAAAAGTGAGGCAAAATATAGATCAATCTTTGAGAATGCATTGGTTGGAATTTTTCAACTCTCACCTAATGGAAAATTTATTTCTGCAAATCTAAAGATGGCCGACCTTATGGGTTTTGTCTCACCCACAGAATTAGTAGAATATTATAATGACATAGAATCCCAGCTATTTAGAGATCCTCATATTAAAAATGAACTCCTGTTTCGCATAAAAAATCAAGGAAAAATTGATAATTTTGAAGTTGCTTTAAAAAAACGCGATGGTTCAATATTCTGGGCATCTATTAGCCTCCGATTGGTCAGGGACCAAGATGGCTCAATATCCCATTTTGAAGGAGTGCTAGTTGATATAAGTGATCGAAAAAAAATGGAACAAGAACTCAGACAAACAAATATATATCTACAACAGACCTTGAACCATGCAAAAAAAGCAAATGAAGCAAAAACTGAGTTCCTGGCCAATATGAGCCATGAAATTCGCACTCCAATGAATGGAATAATTGGGATGATGTCCCTTTTAAAAGACACAGAACTAAACGAAGACCAGCAACATTTTTGTGATATGGCCTTAAAAAGCACTAGGTCTCTCCTCACTATACTAAATGATATCCTTGACCTGTCCAGGATAGAATCTGGAAGGTTTGAGTTAGAACACATTAAATTTGATTTACATGGACTTATTGAAAATATTGCAATATCCTTGGCCACCCCTGCTCAAGAAAAAGGATTAGAATTTATTTGCCATATTGATCCTGGATTACCTATATTTTTTATGGGAGACCCTTTGCGCCTTAGACAGATATTAAATAATCTCATTGGGAATGCCATCAAGTTCACACAAAGGGGTGAGATTTTTATAAAGGCTTATCTCCTATGGAAAAAAGATACCCATGCAATGATTCGTTTCTCAGTAAAAGATACTGGTACAGGTATCCCAAAAGAAAAACAAAAACTCCTTTTTGATAAATTTACCCAGTCAGATCCCTCTATTTCAAGAAAATATGGTGGTACAGGACTTGGTCTTGCTATTTGTAAACAATTGGTAGAGCTAATGGGAGGGGAAATTGGTGTTATCAGCTATGAAGGACAAGGGTCTGAGTTTTGGTTTACTTTAAAAATGGACATCGATCCTGACGGAGATATATATGTTGAGGTCCCCCAAGAGTTAAAGGGTATGCACGTACTTATTGTTGAAGATAACCTAACTGCCCTCAAGTCCCTAGCGTCTTTGCTAAATGCGTTAGGTATAAGGGCAGAAGGAGAACTTGATTCAAATTCTGCCATAGAAAAACTAAAAAAGGCAAAAAAGATTAAAGACCCTTATGAAGTAATTTTACTAGACCTAGGGTTAAAGGATTTAGATGGGAAATTAGTAGTGGAAAAAATTAAGTCTAATGAACAGACTAAGGACATCCCCCTTATACTCATGTGTGCCCTAAATCAAAAAAGAAAGCTCCATAATCTAACGGGATATGAATTTGAGGCCACTCTTATAAAACCATTTGGGATCAAAAAATTAATAAATAGTTTATCCCAAATCCTATCTCAAAAACCCCGTATAAAAGATCATTCACGCACCCTCATATCAAGATATAACTACTTTGATACAAGACATTACCATGCCAGTGTATTACTGGCAGAAGATAACCCTGTGAATCAAGAGGTAACTAAGGCTTTTTTAAAAAAATTCGGTTTAAAAGTAGATGTAGTAGAAAATGGAAACGAGTGTATAGAGGCGCTGAAGAAAAGGCCTTATGACTTGGTATTTATGGATATACAAATGCCTGATATGGACGGGGTAGAGGCTACTCAAAAAATCAGGGACAAAAATACTGGTGTGATAAATCCATCAGTACCTATAATTGCACTAACTGCATATATTATGAAAGAACATAAAGAAAAATGTATCCAGGCAGGAATGGATGATTATATATCTAAACCTGTTGAACCTAATATGTTGTCTAAAAAATTGTTTAAATTTTTATCAAAAAAAATAGTTCATAGAGAAGAAGCCAAAGAGCTGGGATCATCCATTGAAAAGGATCTCCACAAGAATAGTGTAATATTAGATCACTCTGTATTTATAGATAGATTATTAAATAACAAAAAGTTAATAAAAAAGGTCATGGATACCTTTTTAAGGGTAACCCCTCAAAGATTAAAAGACTTAACCAATTATCTTGGTTCTAAAAATTTTATAGAGATCCAGGAGATTGTTCATACAATAAAAGGATCTGCTGCTACCATTGGTGCTGAACAAATGAAATATACTGCCCTACAAATTGAAGAAAAGATCCAGAATCTTGATTATAATAATATAGATCAGTTATTAAAAAAATTGGAACAGGATTTTCATAACTTAAAAGAAGTAATTAAAAAGGAGGTATTGATATGAAAAAAATTATTTCCACAGAAAATGCGCCCAAAGCCATTGGGCCCTATTCACAGGGGATAGTAACAGGAAACATGATATTCGTGTCTGGACAAATCGCAATTAATCCCACAGACAATGAGATGTCCAAAGGAGGGATAGAGGAGGAGACAAAAAAGGTGATTGAAAACATCAAGGCCATATTAAATGCGCATGGTGCAGATCTATCAAATATTGTAAAAACCACTGTATATCTCACAGATTTAAATGATTTTGGAAAAATGAATGAGATATATGCCCGATATTTTAAAGAAAACCCACCTGCAAGGGCCACTGTAGAAGTAAAATCCTTACCTAAAGGCGCAAAGGTGGAAATCGAGGCCATAGCAATTATAGAATAGATATTACTCATTCATCTTCAAAATACCCATTGACTTCTTCTGTACCAAGGATTAAATTTTATATTATTATCCTTTAAAATAAGGATGAGTGTTATGGCTGGACCTTTAAATATTATTAATGTTAATAATATATACACAAAAGGGACTAGTTCATATTCTGATTATCCAAAAAATCAAATCAGTAAGCCATCTAAAGGCGACCTTAGTGCATCTCAACAACCTAATGATACTAAAGACTCAAAACAAGACCAGGGTATTAGTTTAACCAAACGCCTAGATCCTCAGGAAGAGAAAAAAATCCAAGAACTCAAAAGTATAGATCTACACGTAAGGGCCCATGAACATGCCCATATTATGGCAGGGGGACCATATGTGAGGGGTGGTCCCCAATATACTTATATTATCGGACCTGATGGCAAACAATATGCAGTAGCTGGTGAGGTTGAAATAGATGTATCTCCAGTACCAGGGAATCCAGAGGCCACTATTAGAAAGGCACAGGTTGTTAAAAGGGCTGCACTTGCACCATCTGATCCCTCTCCACAGGACCGAGCAGTTGCTGCCTTGGCTGATCAAATGGCCATGAAGGCAAGAATGGAAGAGGCCAGGGAAAATCTCAAAAAATTGAATGAATTACTCCAAAAAAACCAGGAAGGTCAATTTTCCATAAATACCAATACTAATAGTTCAGTAAATGATAATACTACCACATCTTTTATCCAGGGTGGGAATATTATGCTAAAAAAACAAGCAGTAAATGCTTATTCTCTCCCAATGAACCCCAAAGCCCCTTCTATTAATTTAATTGCTTAGACCCTGAAATTCCTATTTTAGGGCATATGGAGGAAAATTCACAATTTTCACATTGAGGATTCCTTGATTTACACACATCCCTCCCAAACCATACAAATAGATGATTCACCAGATGCCAATCTTTTTGATCAAATATTTTCATTAGGTCCCTTTCAATGATAACTGGATTATGGGATGAAGTCAGTCCAAATCTATTGGAAAGCCTTTTTACATGTGTGTCCACTGCAATACCTTCATTCTTTGAAAAACAATTAGATAAAACAATGTTAGCAGTTTTTCTGGCAACCCCTGGCAAGGAGGTAAGTTCCTTCATTGTTGAAGGGACCTTGCCCCCAAAATTGATCAATATAATCTTTGCAGAATTTATTAAATTTTTTGCTTTATTTTTATAGAACCCAGTTGAATAAACTACCTTTTCAACTTCTTGCAGATCTGCCTGGGCAAGTGATCTAATATCTGGCCATTTTTTAAAAAATGTAGGGGTTACTTTGTTCACTCTATCATCTGTACACTGGGCAGCCAATATAGTTGCAACCAAGAGCTCCCATGGATTTTTCCACACCAATTTGGTCTTGGGACCTGGATATTTTTCCTTTAATATATCTAAGATCTTGCCTGCTAATTCTTTTTTTTCCATATCCACCCCTTGAAAAAATATCTATTAATGAGCATATTATTTGCTTGCAAATTATAATATATCTAATTAAATCTCAACCCAAAGGAGTCATAGGATATGGAATATATTCTTATATATGTCACCTGCAAGGACTTTGAAGAAGCAAAAAAAATATCCAAGGCCCTTTTGAGTCAAAGACTAGTTGCTTGTGCCAATATCCTCCCTGAAATCTCATCTATGTTCTGGTGGGAGGGTAAAATTGACCAAGCAAATGAAGTACCCATAATATTAAAGACCCTAAAAGAACTGTCAACAGAGGTAATAAATAAAATAAAATCCTTACATTCGTATGAATGTCCGTGCATAATAGGATTGCCCATAGAAGTAGGATATGAAGGATTCCTTAAATGGATCAAGGAGGAGACCAGGAGGTGATGAAATTTTTTATCCAGACCTTTGGATGTCAGATGAATGTATGTGACTCCACATGGATAGAGATGTCCCTTGTAAAAAAAGGTTATAGGCGAGTGAATGTAGAAACAGATGCTGATATTATTCTAGTAAATACATGTAGTGTTAGAAAAAAGCCAGAAGAAAAATTATATAGTTTCCTTGGAAGGATTGCTTCTTTGTATAAAAAAAGACCATATATTATTGTAGGTGTAGGCGGTTGCGTTGCCCAGCAACTTGGAGAAAAAATATGGGAAAAATTTCCATTTGTGAGGCTGGTCTTTGGAACAGATGGTGTGGCCTCTGTACCTCAAAGTATTGAAAGATTAATAAAAGAAGATGGTCTAAAAATCAGTTTATTAAATTTCATGGACTATTATCCAGAAAGAAATTTACCCCCTTACAAGGACATTACAAAAAATATGGCATCTGCATATATTAATATAATGCAAGGATGTGACAATTTTTGTGCATATTGTATTGTCCCATATACCAGGGGAAGACAAAAATCCAGACACAGCTCAAACATAATAAAAGAATGCGAGATGTTAGTAGATGCTGGGGTTAAAGAAATCACATTACTTGGTCAAAATGTAAATAGCTATGGAATGGACAAATATGGAGATGGTGTCAGCTTTGTAGAATTATTGAGAAAAGTATCTAACATCAAGGGACTAAAAAGACTTAGATTTACCACTTCTCATCCAAAAGATATATCAGATGAGCTTATATCTTTATTTGGTATTTTAGAAAATCTATGTCCTTCAATACATCTACCATTACAATCTGGTTCAAATAATATTTTAAAGAAAATGGGAAGAAAGTACAATAAGGAAGACTACTTAAAAATTATAGATAAACTCAAAAAAATAAATAAAGATATAGTAATCACAACTGATTTAATTGTGGGTTTCCCAGGAGAGACAGAACAGGACTTTAAAGATACCCTGGAGATGATGAAACTAGTTGGATTTGACAGTAGCTTTTCATTCAAATACTCTGATAGACCAAATACTAGGGCATCAAAAATGATGCCTAAAATACAAGAAAAAATAAAGGGAGAACGTTTAAGTATACTCCAGGGGTTGCAAGAAGAACTAACCAATCATTCTATGGAGAGATTAAAAGATAAGATAGTGGAAGTGATGGTAGAGGGAATTAGTACAAAACAATTCAATAAAAATCGTCTGTCATATAAGGGGAGAGAGCCTGGAAATAGGATTGTAAATTTCCTAGTTCCTCAAAATATGAAATTAAACATTGGTGATATTGTAACGGTCAAGATAAATAAAATAAAAAAACATTCTTTATTTGGGGAGGTGATTTATTAATATGATAGAAATGAAAATATTTGGGCTTGCGCTGGACGAGCAATCACAAGTACCTATCTTGATACTAAAGGATCTAGAAGAAAAACGAGTCCTTCCCATATGGATAGGGGCAATGGAAGCTATGTCTATCTCTATTAGTTTAAATAAGATCTCCATGGAGCGTCCACTTACCCATGACCTTATGATCAACATCCTTGAGAGCATGAATGCAAAGATCACAAAGGCGTGTGTAGTAGATTTAAAAGATGGTACCTATTTTGCTGAACTCTATATAGAAAAAGGAGAAGAGGTATATGTAATTGACTCCAGGCCATCAGATGCCATTGCACTAGCAGTAAGGTGTGACGCAAAGATATTTGCTAACGAATCCCTGCTCGAAGATATAGAAAAACATTTAAATAAGCAACATGAAGTGGTTTTAAAAGACGAACAATCAGAAAAATGGACAGAGTTGTTGGAAAAACTTGGGGATGAAGATTTTAAATACAAGATGTAGTAATAAAAAATCATTTTATATTTTTGGTCAAATCAGCATAGGAATAAAGAAATGTATGACCTACATACCCATAGTATATTTAGTGATGGAGAACTCATACCAGCCGAATTAATCCAAAGGGCAAAGGTGGCAGGGTACAGGGCAGTAGCTATAACAGATCATGTAGACCAAACTAATATAGACCCTGTACTCAAAAATCTCTCTAAAGGGATAGAGAAAATGAGACCCCACTTGGACATAGAGGTTATAATTGGAGTAGAGATCACCCATGTTCCTCCTCCATTAATAAAAGACCTTATAATCCATGCTAGGGAGATAGGTGCACAGATTGTGGTAGTGCATGGAGAGACCCTTGTTGAGCCAGTTCCAAAGGGGACCAACTTGGCTGCCCTCAGAGGAAGGGCTGATATATTGGCCCATCCTGGAATTATTTCTAATACCGAGGCTGAAATTGCAGCCCAAAATGGAGTGCTCTTGGAAATCACTACAAGAAAGGGCCATTGTCTCTCCAATGGCCATGTAGCAAAAATGGCAAAAAAATATAATGCAGCACTTATAATGAACAACGATGCCCACGCTCCAGAAGACCTAATACCTGTTGAAAAAAGAAAACTAATAGCCATGGGCGCTGGATTAAGTGAACAGGCTTACTACATAATGGAGCAAAACGCAGAAAAACTTGTTAGAAAAATTTTGGATAAGTAACTAATATTAAACATGAACAATAAAAATCGAGGATAAATTATGGGGATTGAATCTATTGAAGGAATATTAGCCTTGATATTAAACACAACAATAGTTGTAAAAATTGTGTTAGCTATATTAGTAATTATGTCTTTAATTAGTTGGACTATAATTTTTTATAAAATCCTTTTATTTATAAAGACAAAAAAAGATATATCAAGAGATCAAGAAGTCCTAAAACAAGCTAAAGACATTCCCTCTGCCCTAAAGATACTTAGGACTAGACAAGAATCAATATTATATAACATTAGCCTCAGTGCTATAAGTGAAATAAAAAAAATAGAAAAATCCAATTTATCCGAGAAAAATAAACATAAAATAGCATTGGATTCTGTAGAAAGTGTTATTGGGGACGAAATATCAAAAACAATAAATGACCTTTCCTCGTCTCTTTCCTTTTTGGCCACATGTAGTAATTCTGCCCCTTTTATAGGTTTATTTGGAACAGTTTGGGGTATTATGCATTCTTTTCACTCAATAAGTCTTCAAAAGACAGCTGCCCTGGCTACTGTAGCCCCAGGTATTGCTGAAGCCTTGATAGCTACTGCATTTGGACTTGCAGTAGCTATTCCTGCTTCAATTGCATATAATACTTTTTTGGCAACTCTATCCAATATTCAAAATCAACTATCCTTTTTTAAAACAATATTTTTAAATAGGGCCAAGAGAGAAATTCCTCTATTTACCTTCAATGGATCTACAGGGATGAATCAAGATGAATAATACATTTAAACACGAATATATCTCACAAATAAACGTAACCCCTTTTGTAGATGTAATGTTAGTACTACTCATAATTTTTATGGTCACTGCGCCCTTTTTGACCCAAGGACTAAAGATAGATATTCCAGAGACCAAAACAGTACAAACCCTACCAAGAGATAAGGATAAAATAGTTATATCTGTGGATAAAAACAAAAAAATATACATAGACAAATACAAAGTAGATATTAAAAATCTTTCAAAGTATTTAAAAAGGCTTATATCTAAGAGGAATCAAATGGTTTTTTTAAAGGCAGATAAAAATATAAGCTATGGTTATATTGTAAAAATAATGGGAAATATCAAACAAGCTGGCGTTGAAAAATTGGGTATTATAGCTGAACCAGAAGATAAAAAGTAGCTTGTATAATGCGTACTTTCAGCTTTATCTGTTCCATTTTATTACACATATCAATCATAATCTTAGCTATATATATTCCCAAGACTTCCCATAAAATCAATCTCAGAGAACAACATATTTATAATGTGCAAATAATCACACTAAAACCTAAAAAAAGATCAAGGAATAAAAGAATTTTGACAAAAAAAAGGGTTTATAAAAAACCAGTGATAATCAAAAGGTTTAATCCACATGGGGAAATTGCCAATAAAAAGGTTGTAAAAATACCTATTAGGACAACTAAAAAAGTCAAACACAAGATACCAGTAAAAATAAACCCAGAAATTTTAAAGCAAAAAATACTAAAGAGTGCCATTTCTGAAATAGAATCTTCCATTGAAAAACAAAGACAACAAAATTCATTTATTCAAAAAGAAATAAAATCATTGGAAAAAAAGGCCAAAACAGAAAACAGTTCTGAAACAAGTAATAATAATATAAAAATATACAGTAAATTTGTAGAACAAAAAATAAAAGAGAACTGGAGGTATCCACTTTTAAAGAGCTCAAAGTTGAATACAGTAGTACAAATAACTATTAATAAACATGGGGACATTGACTTTAAGATTAAAAAGCCCTCAGGGAACCCATCATTTGATAATGCAGTTATAAAGGCTATTTTAGAAACAAAAAAGTTACCTCCACCACCTATTGGAGGGAAAAAAATAACTATATATATAACCTTTTTTGGGCAGGGGAGACAATGAAAAAACAAGTAATACTTAGTTTTATTTTTTTACTAGGTCTTGTAAAAATTGGGTTTTGCGACCAAAAAATCTTGTATCTAAATATATATGGACCTGGGCAACAATATTTTAATATATATGTTGCCCCACCAATTTTTTTGGGAAATAGACAAGACCATAAAAAAGACAAACAAATTATCGTTGATAAGACCTATGAAACTATTTTAAAAAATATATCCTATCTTCCATTCTTAAAATCTATACCAGGTAAAGATATAATAGGGGGACCAAAAATCAAAGGGGTCACCTTAAAGGATATTGATTTTAATAAATTCTCTATAAACAAAATAGATCTTTTAACTACAATTGGATGGAATATTTTTGATAATAACAAATTAAAAATAGAAATTAGGACCTTTGATGTGTTTTCAGCCAATCTATATGTTGGTAGGGGATATATATTAAACAAAGAAAATCAAGCATATATTGCTGCAAATCGATATTGCAGGGATTTAATGAAAAAACTTACTGGAAAATCAGGTTTTTTCTCATCTATGTTGGCATTTGTAAAGAGGACTAAAAATGGATCAAAGAATATCTTTATCTCCACCCCTCAAGGATATTTAGAACAACAAATTACCAATCTAAAAGGACTGGCCCTATCTCCTTCCTGGTCATGGGACTCGAACTATATAGTATTTACTTATTTATCTACTAATAAACACCAATTACTTTTATGGAAAAGAAATGGAGAGCTCAAGAGGATAATGATCCCAGGAAATACAATAATATCTCCTGTGTTTAACCCACAGGGGAATATTGTAGTTAGTACAGATATGAGTGGAAATCCAGATATTTATTTATTGGATAAAAATTTTAATATAAAGAGTGCATTAGTTAAAACCTGGGCTATTGATATTTCTCCGAGTTTTGATAATACTGGGCAAAAGATGGTCTATGTATCGAGTATATATGGAAGCCCAAATATATTTTTATACAATTTCAAGACAAAACAAACAGAACGAATCAGCTATTTAGGTAAATATAATACAAATCCTTGTATTAGTGGAGATGGGAAATTTGTGGTATATTCTACTTTAACAGAAAAAGGACATAGGATAGTCCTCTGTAATCTCAAGACAATGGAAGAAACTATTATAACAAATGGTCCTGGTAATGATGAACATCCAGTATGGGGACCTGATGGATATTTTATTGCATTTTGTTCCAATAGAACAGGTAGTTATAAAATATATCTAACAACAAAGGGAGGAACACCACCAAAGGTTGTAAATACAGGACAAGGGGATACCACTGATGTATCATGGAGTAAAGAATTTTAAATAAAAAGTAGGGAGGGACTTATTATGAAAAAATTTTATGTAATAGCTTTGATCTTTCTTTTATTGACTTTTATATTCTCAGGATGTGCCAAAAAGAAAATAACTTCTCCTATAAACAAAACATCTCAGACTAATACTACTTTAAAACAAGAAGATCTCACAAAAAAATCAACCCAACCAACACAACTTACAGGTAATCAAACCCAAAATCAAAATACAGAGGAATATTCTATAAACGCTCAACAGACAAACCAGGAATCAGGTACAATGACTGGGCAAAAAAAGTTAATATTGCCACCAACCGATAGAGCTGAATTACAAAAAAGGATACATTTTGCATTTGACTCCTATGAACTTACCCCAAAGGCCAAAGAGATCTTAAAGAAAAAGGCAGAAATATTACTCAACTATCCTTCTATTAAAATGATTATTGAAGGACATTGCGATGAAAGGGGAACTGAAGAATATAACCTAGCACTTGGAGAAAGAAGGGCAAGGGCTGCATATGAATACTTGATCCTATTGGGCATAGAAGCTGACAGACTGAGTATTGTAAGTTATGGAGAAGAGAAGCCCTTGGACCCAAGACATAATGAAGAGGCATGGGCAAAAAATAGGCGAGATGAATTTAGGATAGTAAAATAATTCATTATAAGGTCCCAATTTTTAAAAACTTGATTATTTCATATCTTGACTAAGGTCCCAGTTCGTTTAATATTTCCAACGAGCTGGGACTAAATTCTTTTGGGAGGTTAAAAATGCCAATATTTGAATTTAAGTGTTTAAAATGTAATCATCTCCAAGAAATCATTGTAACTAATTCATCAAAGGAAATAAAAATAAAGTGCGAAAAATGTGGCAATGAAGACTTGCAAAGGGTTATAAGTAGGACATCATATGTGATGGGATCAGACGGAAAATCTAGGATAAAGGCCACCACAAAACAATGTGGACCTGAAAATTCATGCACTACCTATGAAATTCCTGGTTACCAAAAGTAATATAGGAGGACCCCGTTGAAAAATAAACTAAAAAATATATTAAGACCATTATCTATATTGTATATGTTAATTAGTATTTCTGGGTGTGCAGTCCTATGGTTTGGGGCAGGTATTGGATTAGGCATAGGAGGATATAAATACCTAAACGGAAGATTAGAAGTAACATATGCAGCACCATTTATTCGTGTATTTGATGCGTCAAAAAGCTCCCTTAAAGAACTCCAAATAAATATTATAAAAGAATATAGAGACCTAATTGATGGAGAAATTATAGGTAAAAAAGCAGATGGAAAACAGGTTGAAATAAAAATAAAAAACAAAGGACCTAACTTAACCTGGTTAAGTATACGAGTGGGAATTCTGGGAGATAGAGATGAATCTATGATAATAAAAAAGAAAATAGATGCATATGTAGGTTTACAGGGACGTAACTTTTAAACAATACTGAGATAATGCCATGATTGAAGTTAGCAAACTTACTAAATACTATAATAGTTTTCTTGCATTAGATAAAATTAGTTTTTCAGTACCTAAAGGCCAAATTTTGGGACTCTTAGGCCCAAATGGGGCTGGGAAAACTACTACTCTTAGACTCTTAACAGGATATTTAAGACCATCATATGGAGAGATAACAGTAGATAAATATCGCCTACCTGGTGACGATATAAAAATCAAATCCATTATTGGTTATCTACCTGAATCTGTTCCTATATATAAAAACATGATTGTATATGAATATCTATTTTACGTTGGTGAAATCAGAGGAATTTCAAAAGAGAAAATCCCAGAGCGCATTATGGATATTGCAAAAAAATGTAAAATTAGAGAGATAATGCATAAAAATATAAATGAATTATCTAAAGGACTCCTCCAACGTGTTGGTATTGCGAGTGTATTATTGCATGATCCTGAGATACTTATTTTGGATGAACCTACAACTGGTCTAGATCCAAACCAGATATTAGAAATTAGAGATTTGATAAAAGAAATAGGAAAATATAAGACCGTCATTTTATCCAGTCATATATTAAGTGAAGTAGAGGCTACTTGTGACAGAGTCATAATTATAAATAAAGGAAAGATTGTAGCCGATGATTCTCCATCTCAATTAAAAAATATGTACATGGGAAAAACTGTTGTGAATATTTGCTTACATGGGGCTTCTACAGAAGAAATAAAAAATATATTTAAAGATATAAAAGAAATAGAACAAGTAAGATTTTTAAATCAAGACGACCTCAATATAAGTTTAGAAATAACATTAAGTCGTGACGTTCGTGAAAAAGTATATAAAGCTATTAAAAATACGCCTTGGATCTTAATGGAATTTTATAAAAACAAGATGTCTTTGGAGAACATTTTCAAGCAAATTACTACGGAGAATTAATATGATTAAACCCCTTATATTATGCAAAAAAGAAGTAAAAGATTTCTTTTTCTCGCCCATAGCATATATAATAATCTCTATATTTTTGTTAATAACAGGATGGTTCTTTTTTTCCACCTTTTTTGTAATAGACCAGGCAAATTTAAGGGACTTCTT
Organism: Desulfohalobiaceae bacterium; assembly: GCA_027013815.1. Lineage (GTDB taxonomy): Bacteria > Desulfobacterota > Desulfovibrionia > Desulfovibrionales > Desulfothermaceae > Desulfothermus. The sequence goes on from JALWFY010000146.1 coordinate 24,047, forward strand.
CTCCCTTCTACCTATAATATTTTCTTTTATAATACCTGCTATAACTATGAAATCTTTTTCTGAGGAATTTAATATGGGTTCATATGAATTGCTCATTACTTTTCCTGTTAAAACAAGAGACGTATTGCTGGGTAAATTTTTATCCACAATATTATTTATAATTATTATGTTAGTTCCCACTCTATCTTATCCAATATGTGTTAGTCTTGTTGGTAATCTAGACCTTGGTCCAGTGTTTGGGGGATATTTAGGCAGTTTATTTTTGGGAGCAGGATTTTCTTCCATTGGTATATTTGCTTCCTCCCTAACAAAAAACCAGATTAATTCATTTATAATAGCAACTACAATTTGTCTAACACTCTCATTAATTGACAAGATGCTATTTTTTCTACCAGATTCTATTATAAATATAGCTAATTACTTTTCTGCAACATATCATTTTCAAAACTTCTCTAAAGGCATTATTGACTCAAGGGATATTATATATTTTTTAAGTATTACTTTTATATTTTTATATGCGACAAATATGGTCCTATATTCTAAAAGATAATCAATATCATTATATATTTTATTAAAAGGGGTATTGTATGAATTCTAACTATACAAAATTTATTCTATATATTATAATTATAATACTTATAAATTTAATTTCACAGAATTATTTTTTTAAGATAGATATGACAAAGACTAAAATGTATTCTTTATCAAAAAAGAGCAAGGAAGTTGTTGAAAATTTAAAAGAACCACTCACAATAAAGTGCTTTTTTAGCAAAGACCTCCCCCCACCATATAACACCATAAAAAGATATTTATTAGATCTATTAGAAGAATACAGCCAGTACTCTAATAATAATTTCAATTATGAATTCTATACTCCATCAGAAAATAACAAATATGGAAAAATTGCCCAAAGTTATGGAATATCTCCAGTAAAAGTACAAATAATTCAGAAAGATGAACTAAAATATAAAAGTGTATATATGGGAATAGTGCTTTTACATGGAGATGCTATGGAGAAAATTCCAGTCATCAATACAACCAATAGGCTGGAATATTTACTCACAACTTCCATGGAAAAACTTATTAATAAAGTAAGTTATTTACTGGCATTAAAAGGAAATATACATATAGTCTTTTACCTATCTCCTGACCTCCTTAAAATAGCACCTTTACTTAATTTAAATGGATTGAGTGCATATCCAGAAAAGATTCAAAATATAGTGAAAGACCTAAATAAAAAATATTATGGAAAACTCAAATATGAATTTATAAAATTAAAGGTCTCTGAAAATAATGAAAAAGAGCTATCTAAAAAAGGAATACAAATACTGAAGTGGCCAGGGAACCAAAAAGAAAAAATTGAACCTGGAAGTGGTGGAATTGGACTAATACTTAGATTTAATAAACAAAGTATCCCAATAACCATGTTAAGGGCTATTAACCTCCCACTAGTAGGCACTCAATACATATTGACCCAACCAGATGAACTAAAAGATTTTATTGAAACCGCAATTGGATCCCTTTTACATATAAATCAAGCAATAGGATATTTAGTTGATCACAATACTGTACCTCTTTTTGGATCACCTTTTGATTCATCTTCTTCTGCTAGTAATTTTAGACAACTTTTGTCACAAGGATATGATATAAATGAGATTCAACTAAATAAACCTATACCACCAGGAATAGGGACACTCATTATAGCTGGTCCCAAGAAAAAATTTTCAAATTATGAACTATATTTGCTAGATCAGGCCCTTATGCACGGGACAAATTTAGCTATATTTCTAGATCCTTATATACAAGAGGGACGTAGTGGATATCTTAGTAAGAATATAACAGGCCTGGAAAAATTGCTCGCCTACTATGGCATAAAAATTCAGCCGGAAATAGTTATGGATTTAAACTGCTTTAAACAAAAAATAAGTCCTCAACAAGGCGGTGGGGAAAGACCTATTTATTTTGCTCCAATAATCAAATCAAAAAATATTAATCATTCATTGGAGTTCATGAAAAACATAAATGGACTAGTAATGTTAAAAAATGCTCCAATATATATAGATAAGTCATTAAAAAAATCAGCTAAGATCCTATTTACAAGTTCAAAAAATTCATGGGTATCAAAAGGAAATATTTCATTAAATCCAATGTATATCTTCCCACCTAAAAAAGACAAAATGAAAAAATATCCATTGGCCTATCTAATACAAGGAAAATTTAAAAGTTATTTTATAAACAAGAAGATTCCTCTACCAGAGATCAAAAAACAAAAAAACAAACCATTAAACAAACAAGTTGCTCAGATAAAAAATATAAAGTCTGAATTTCAAAAATTAGATAAGGGATATGGAAAAATATTTATCATAGGCTCTTCTGATATTATAACCAATTCCATAATAGATCAACAAGGGGATACCCCAAACTCTATCTTTATAATGAATGTCATTGATGTACTAAATAATAAAATCGATCGAGCAATTTTGAGATCTAAAATTGAAGAATTTAATCCGTTATATGATATATCAGACTCAACTAAGCTATATATAAAGACCTTTAATATTATAGGTCTTCCTATTTTAGTGATCTTTTTAGGGATTATTATCAATATATATAGGAGAAGACAAAAAAATAAAATAAAATCAAATTTTTTAATAAATTAATCAAAGTTAGAATAAAGGGGTTATAAATGAAAAAAAATATGGAGTATATCATACTTATATCCATCATTATCCTCCTTACTTTTATACTTTTATTTGGCCCTAAACATAACAAAAATATTCATTATAATATACCTAGTTTACCCAAAATCGAAAGAACAAAAATATATAAAATTGACATTGCAAATGGTAATAAGAAAATAGAGTTAATTAAAATTAATGGACATTGGTTTATTGCAAAAGACAAATTTCCTGTGGACAATAGAAAAATTGATTTTATACTAGACGATCTAACCAGATTAAATATTCTATCCCTTGTATCCACATCAAATGATTATGCAAGATATTCATTAGATGATATAAATAAAATACAGATTGATGTATGGTATGGAAATAAAAATAAATTTAGCTTTTCAATAGGTAAATTAAGCCCAAATTATACTTCAACTTATATAAAATTGAAATCATCACCATATATTTATATGGCACAAGGTAATTTAAAACTCACCTTTGATACTGATAGAGAAGAATTAATGGATAAAAAAGTATTTTCATTTGATAAAAAAAATATAAGACGCATTTATATAAAATTAGAGAATAAATCACTTAACATAAAAAAAGATAATAACAAGTGGATTTACAATAATAAGGAATTAGAACCAAATAACATTAAAAAATTCATAGAAAAAGTAAATAACTTAGAGTGTGAATCTTATCTAATTAATAAATCTAATACATTAAAAAATAATAATGTTTATCTTGAAGTAAAAATTGATTTAAAAGACCATAATAATCAATTGATTATAGAGAAAAAAAA
>JALWFY010000147.1:0-8239 GCA_027013815.1 Desulfohalobiaceae bacterium
GATTAGAAAGATCTATATTTAATCTTGATTTATGTTCTATATATATAAAGAGAGGGGAATAATTCCCCCCTCTTTTATTTTAGGCCAATTCCTTACTCCTTTTACACGCCTTTTCAACTGCATCTATTATAATACCTCTAAAGGCCATTCTATCAAAATGGTTGAGAGCAGCAATAGTGGTTCCCCCTGGAGAAGTTACCATTTCTCTAAATTCAGACAACTTCATATCTATTTCTTCTACCATCTTGGTTGTACCAGAAAGGAGCCCTTTTACCATCTCAATTGACATGTCCCTTGGGAATCCCATGGATACCCCAGACTCCACCAAGGCCTCTAAAAAATAAATAATATATGCTGGGCCTGAACCTATAAGTGCAGTATAGGCATCCATATATTTCTCTTCCATCTCAAATACCTTTCCCAAGGAACTAAAAAGAGAAAGTATAAGTCCTCTATCTTCCTCTAATATCCCATCCCCAAAACATATAGCAAACATCCCCCTATCCACTAAAGCAGGGGTATTTGGCATTATTCTCACTACCTTACATCTATCATTACTCCACTTTCCAATCTTCTTTATCTTAATACCAGCGCAAATAGAGACAATTATTTGTTTAGTGTTAAAACAGTCCTTATATCTTTCTAAGAGCCCTTTCACCTGGTTGGGCTTTACAGCTAGTAAAACAATATTGGAGCCCTTAATTGCTTGCTCTATGTCCTCGGCTTTTTCAACTCCATAATTATTTACTACTTCAGAGAGTCTATCTTTATTTATGTCATAGGCAATAATAGACACCCCATCAAGGGTACTCCATCCCTTGATAAGTGCCCCTCCCATATTTCCAGCGCCTATGACCCCTATTTTTTTCATAAATTAAACTACCTCCAATTTATTAAAAAAATAAGATATCTCTTTTTTGGCATTTTCTGGGCTATCTGAACCATGGACTGAATTTTTCTCTATATCTAAGGCAAATTCCTTTCTTATTGTCCCTGGTTTTGCCTCATCTGGGTTTGTTGCACCCATAAGTTCTCTATAACGAGCTATTGCATCCTCTCCTTCTAAAACAGAGACTACAATTGGTCCAGAACACATATAATCTGTTAAGCTATCAAAAAAAGGTTTGTCCTTATGTACCTCATAAAATCCCTGTGCCTGTTTTTTTGTTAAGTGTAACATTTTAAGGGCCTTGATCTTTAAACCTGCCCCCTCTATTCTCTGCAAGATCTGTCCAACTAAATCCCTTTCAACTGCATCTGGTTTAATAATAGACAAGGTCTGCTCTACCATATTTCTCCTCCTACTATTTAATTTATAAGTCCATTTTTTTCTATTCATAAATAACTGCAATGTCAAACAAGTTCATGCATATCTTACCTCACTCCCTTTACTCTATGCTAAGTATATATTTCATTTTTTATCACCCCAACGCCACCTCGGTCTTTCTCCTTTTTTCCAGCATATATAAATCAATAAAAGGGTTAAAATTAAAACATAAACCAGGAAATATATCATACCATTATGGAACGTTAGCAGCATAATACTCCCAATTATTATAAGAAAAATATAAACCAACAACACCACCCAACCCTGCCACTTTACTGGAAGTCCCCATCCAAAACCATATTTTTTTGCTGGAAACCAGACTTCTTTTAAATCTTTTCCTTTCATTTATTCTCCCCTTATGTAAGTAAGTGAGCTTACTCCCATCATAGCCCCAACGTCCTTAAATGGATTATTTATATACAGTTAACAAAAAAATAAATCAACACAAACCCAAAAAACATCACCTACCTTATTATAATTTTAAATATGTTTGTCATTTTTCTATAAAAAAATATAATTTTATTATTTTTATTGCTTGTCTTAATAGAATTGTAACTATCTTTATCTAGTGGGTTTAATAAATACTTATTTAGGAGGTAGGTGAAATGTCAGTAATAGATTGCAAAGGACTAGCCTGTCCAGAGCCGGTACTTAGGTGCAGACAAGAAATTGAGGAAAAATCTCCTATGGAGATCAAGGTGCTAGTTGACAATAATGGATCCAAGGAAAATGTGTGTCGTTTTTTAAAGAGCCAGGGATATAATATAGATAAGATTCATGAGCAAGGAGGGATTTTTAAAATTCATGCAAAAAGAGATAAAGATATCCCCTCAAACAAAGAAGAAGTAGATGTGTCATTATACTCATGTGAGATTTCTACTCAAAAAAAACAGGATAATGATAAGCAATTGGTATTTATCACTTCCTCTACCATTGGACATGGAGATGATGAATTGGGAAGAGCTCTTATGCTAAATTTTCTAAAGACATTGCCTGAAATGGGAAAATCTTTGTGGAGAATTATTTTATTAAATGGTGGGGTAAAACTGACTACAGAGGAAGGAGAACCATTAGATGCCTTAAAAAAACTAAAGCAAATGGGAGTATCTATTTTAGTATGCGGTACATGCCTTGATTTTTTTGGACTATTGGAGCAAAAAAAGATTGGAGAAACTACTAATATGTTAGACGTTGTAACTAGTTTGCAATTGGCCACAAAAGTCATAAAAATATAATGAACAGCAAATTAATGAGATTAAACCGTGCAATATCTCAGGCAGGGATATGCTCTAGAAGACATGCAGACAAACTCATAAAGCAGGGGGAGGTCAAAGTAAATGGACAGGTTATTAATGAACCTGGAATCAAAATTAACATCCAAAAGGACACAATAGAAGTCTTAAACAAAAAGATTACACCTAACACTTTATGCAAAAAAACACCCATATATCTTGCATTATATAAACCCATTAAGGTAGTGACCACCCTCTCAGACCCTCAAAATAGAAAGACCATCAAGGACCTCCTCCCCTATAATTTAAAAAATTCAGGGGTGGTGCCCATTGGCAGGTTGGATTATTTTTCAGAAGGGCTGCTACTACTTAGCAATGACGGAGACTTTGTATATAAGATGAGCCATCCAAGTTTTCATCTTCCAAAGGTATATCTTGTGGAAATAAAAGGGAATGTCTATCCCAAACATATTTTAGCTATAAAAAAGGGACTATATTTAAAAGATATAGATATAAAATTAGCGCCACTAAGGTTAGATATTGTAAAAAAGATACCAAACAATACATACATCTTAAAGTTTACACTTGAACAAGGAATAAATAGACAGATAAGACGCATGTGCAAGGTATTTAATTGGAAGATAAGGTGGTTAAAGAGGATAAGTCATGGCCCTATAAAATTAAAAGGGCTAAAGCCTGGAAAGTTTAGGTATTTAAGCAATAGGGAAATAGAGATGTGCATAAAACAATTATCCCAAAAAGTTTCTGTCTAAACTCCTATATCCTATTGCTTCAGCAAGGTGGGAAATGGTGATATCTTTGTCACCTTCTAAATCAGCAATGGTCCTAGCTATCCTAAGCACTCTGGTATAGGCCCGTGCAGATAATCCCAAATTATTAACTGCCTTTTCCAAAAAATTGTGTTCTTTTTGTCCAATAAGACAAAATTCATTTAACCACTTGCCATATAGCTTGCTATTAGTAGAAAATGGTAGGGATTTATATCTATCAAGCTGCATCTTTCTTGCCTCTTCAATCCTCTGTCTCATTGCACTTGAATCTATACCTCCTGAGGTCTGTTTTAAGTCTTTATAGGGCACAGCACCAACCTCTATATGGAGGTCTATGCGATCTAAAAGAGGTCCTGAGAGCCTTGATTTATACCGTTGGACCTGGGCTGGTGTACATGTACATACATGCTTTTTATCACCTAAATACCCACAAGGGCATGGATTCATGGCTGCAACAAGCATAAATTCTGCTGGATAGGTAAGGGACATAGCTGCCCTTGAGATTGTCACCCTTCCATCTTCAAGGGGCTGACGCAACACCTCTAATACATGTTTTTTAAATTCCGGGAGTTCGTCTAAAAAGAGCACCCCCTTGTGTGCCAAAGACACCTCTCCTGGATTTGGATACCTACCTCCTCCAATCAGTCCTGCATCAGAAATTGTGTGATGTGGTGCTCTAAAAGGTCTAGTAGTAATAATTGTCTTGTCCTGGAGCAGACCTGCAACACTATAGACCTTTGTTACTTCAAGTGCTTCTTCAAATTCAAGCAAGGGCAAAACAGTTGGAATCCTTTGTGCCAGCATTGTCTTTCCACTACCTGGAGGCCCTATGAACAAGATATTATGTCCCCCTGCTGCAGCGATCTCTATTGCCCTTTTTGCATGATTTTGTCCTTTTACTTCCATAAAATCTAAATAAAAATCTTCCCTTTTAGACCAAAGGGCTTCTAGATCTGGTTCAATTGGCAAAGTCTCTTTTTTTCCCAACAAAAATTCCACTGTAGAATTTAAACTACTCATCCCAAAACAGTTTACCCCTTTTACTATACTGGCCTCTCTAGCATTTTTTGACGGCAAAAATAACCTCTTTATCCCAAGGTCCTTGGCCATCATTGCAATAGATATGGCTCCAGGGATAGGGCTCAATTCTCCATTTAAAGACAATTCCCCTACAAATAAGCTGTCTTTAAAAATAGTTGTTGGAAGTTGTTCATTGGCACATAAGATACCTAAGGCAAGTGGCAAGTCATAGGCACTACCCTCTTTCTTTATATGGGCAGGTGCAAGATTTACAGTGATTCTGCAAGGTGGGATCTTAAATCCACAATTTTTCAAGGCAGTAAAAACCCTATCTTTACTCTCTTTTACAGCACCCTCGGCCAGGCCTACCATCCTAAAACAAGGGATGCCTGACCTGGCCAGGTCTATCTCAAGGGTGACTAAATAGGCCTCAATGCCTAAAAGCAGGGCTGTTTTTATCTTGGCAAACATTTTATTTTATTATCTTAAACATCCTATTCCATCTTATGTGGGTGATACCTTCCCATGACCAATAAATAATCCATGCCTTGCCCAAAATCTTATTCTCATCAACAAACCCCCAAAACCTTGAATCATATGATTCATCTCTATTATCTCCCATGACAAAATATTTATGGGGGGGCACCTTAATTGGCCCTAAATTATCCCTTACCCTGGGATCAAATTGTTTTGGAGGCCATTTGTCCATGGGATATGACTCCTTTATGATAATTGGTGAGGTATGTTGCACATATGGCTCATTTACCCTCTTCCCATTTCGATATAGTATCTTATCTTTAATCTGGATAACATCTCCTGGGACCCCGATCACCCTTTTTATAAAATCCTTAGATTCATCTAATGGAAATTTAAATACAATAACATCCTGAAACTTAGGCTTTGAAATAGGAATAATTTCCTTATCAATAAAAGGGATCTTTATTCCATAGATAAATTTATTAACAAGGAGATGATCTCCAATCTGAAGGGTGGGAAGCATTGAGCCTGATGGTATTTTAAATGCTTGAACAATAAATGCACGTATAAAAAAAGCCAGCACCAGGGCTATGGCAAATGCCTCAACATACTCCTTAACCACATCCATAAATGTCTTTTTCATGGCACTAATCCTTTTTTAAAACCGCTAAAAACGCCTCTTGGGGTATTTCAATATTCCCCATTTTTTTCATCCTTTTTTTCCCTTGTTTTTGTTTTTCCAAGAGCTTCCTCTTTCTTGTGATATCTCCACCATAACATTTTGCAGTGACATTCTTTCTAAAAGGGGGTATCCTTTCCCTGGCAACTATCCTGCTCCCAATACTTGCCTGGATAACCACTTCAAATAATTGTCTGGGAATAATTCGCTTTAGCCTCAGGGCGAGTTCCCTTCCGATTCTATGGGCATTTTCCCTATGAACTATTGTGGACAATGCGTCCACAGGTTCCCCATTTATCAAGACATCCAGCTTTACCATATCCCCAGGATAAAACCCTATGAATTCATAGTCCAACGAAGCATAACCCCTTGTCCCAGACTTTAACCTGTCAAAAAAATCATACACTATTTCTACAAAGGGTAGTTCATAGGTGATAATTACCCTTGAGGAGGAGAGATATCTAATGTCCTTTTGGATTCCCCTTTTTTCCTCACAAAGGGCCAATACATTTCCCACATATTCATGGGGGACATGGATATCCATCCTTATAAATGGCTCTTTTATCTCCTGGATCTTTCCTGGAGACGGCATTTTGCTGGGATTGTCTATAGTAAGGACCTCTCCTGATGTAGTAATCACTTCATACATAACAGAAGGTGCAGTGGCAATGAGCTCTGCCTTAAATTCCCGCTCCAACCTTTCCTGGATAATATCCATATGCAGCAGCCCCAAAAAACCACACCTAAACCCAAACCCAAGGGCAGTAGAGGTCTCTGGCTCAAACACAAATGCAGAATCATTTAATTGGAGTTTTTCTAAGGCCTTTTTGAGCAGCTCAAACTTTGCAGGCTCTGTTGGATAAAGGCCACAAAACACCATTGGCTGGGCCCTTTTAAAACCAGGGCATGGAATTGTTACAGGGGTGTTTGAAGAGGTAATAGTATCTCCAACCCTGGCATCCCTTATCTCTTTTATATTTGCAAAAAGGAACCCTACTTCTCCTGGACCTAAAAATTCCACCTCTTTTGCATTTGGAGAATAAACACCTAGCTGTATTACCTCATATTTTTTTTTGGTGGAAAACATCTGGATCTCTTGGCCCTTTTTTATTGACCCATCAAATATCCGAAACAATACCCCAACACCAAGGTAAGAATCATACCAGGAGTCAAATATCAGTGCCTTTAGGGGTTTTTCTATCTCCCCTTTAGGGGGAGGACATTTTCTTATTATTGTATCAATCAAGAGGTCTACATTTTCTCCAGTCTTTGCACTGACCTTCAAGATATCGCTACAATCTAGTCCAATGGCCTCTTCTATTTCCCCTATCACCCTTTCTGGTTCAGCACTAGGGAGGTCTATTTTATTTAACACTGGTATTATCTCTAGGTCATGTTCCAGAGCCAGATAAACATTGGCAAGGGTCTGGGCCTCTACCCCTTGAGTAGCATCCACTAATAAAACTGCACACTCACAAGCAGCCAAGCTCCTGGACACTTCATAATTAAAGTCCACATGACCAGGGGTGTCGATCAAATTCAAGACATATTCCCCATGTTCAAACTTGTAGGGGATCCTGACTGTCTGGGACTTGATTGTAATACCCCTTTCCCTCTCAAGGTCCAACCTATCTAAAAATTGTTCCTTGAGCTCTCTCTTTGAGACCAGATGGGTGTATTCCAATATCCTGTCTGCTAAGGTAGACTTCCCATGGTCTATATGAGCAATTATGCTAAAATTCCTTATCTGACTCAAAGAGGTAATTTGTCTATCATTCATATTTCAGACCTGTAATTAACAAAAAAATATGTAACAAATGAATTCACCAGTAGATAATAGCCGTTCCCTGAAATAATTTATTATGTCCTTACTACATTTATGACTTATGCAACTGCCTCTTTATTCTTCATCCCTTCTTCATTCTGAATGATTACTTTTGGATTTGGGTTTTTAGGAGGAATAGGTAGCCCTTCTTCTCTTAATAACCTTACATGTTCTGCCATCCCCCATTTTGCTTTATACATACAATCTTCTATTGAATGTCCTATTCCAGTAAAACCTTCTAAGTCTGGCGAATAGAATCCAAAATAATCAGGTTCTTCTGTCGCCTCTATAATCAACGAATATTCTAAGTCAATCATTTTATACCCCTTTATTTTTTCTCTATACCTGATGCTTTAAGGATAGCATGACATGTGCCTTTTGGCACTTCCTTTGAACCATGATAGTCAATACGGATTAATTTATCCCATCCGGGCTTCCCATAGTATCTTATTGAACCTTTTTCCTTTACAATTTTAAATCCATTCTTCTCAAGAAGTCTCACAAGCTCGCTAAATTTCACTTATTTAAACCTCATTTACAGCTTCGAGATAAAATGTAATTTTTTCTAAAAAATTTTGGATTAATATGCTTTTTATTTCAAAAACGTGAAAAAAATTTACGTTTCTTCTAAATCCTAAGTCATTGTTTACCTTAGGCTAATGGCTAAAGGCTAAAGGGAAGAATTCGCATTTTGACTTCTATGCTTTTTGCCTTTTGCCACCTTCCATATTAACCTGCAATTTTCGAAACTTCAGTTTAATATTCATTTAACCACGACCAGTAACATGTTACTTTTAATTCAAAATCCAAAATCCATAATTCAAAATTATTATAAAATTCCTTATTAAATTGGCCCAAAAGGCCACTATAAAGTGGAACTTTGTTCCA
>JALWFY010000147.1:8339-27031 GCA_027013815.1 Desulfohalobiaceae bacterium
AAAGGCCACTATAAAGTGGAACTTTGTTCCACTTTATAGGTACCGCTCTTGCCCCCACTCTTATATAAGAGCCTGCCATTTGAAATCAATATATCCTTTTGAACAGCCTTACACATATCGTATATGGTAATTGCTGCCACGTGGGCTGCAACCATGGCCTCTATTTCCACTCCAGTCTTGGATGTTGAGCGAACCTCTGCCTGTATTTTAATAGAAAAATCCTCTTCATTTGGGAAAAAACTAATATCTATATAACTCAAAAATAGAGGATGGCAAAGGGGTATAAGTAGAGGGGTATTTTTTGCAGCCAAAATACCAGCCACCTTTGCACTGTTTAGGGCATCTCCCTTTGGAAGGGCCTTGTTTTTTAACATATCAAAGGTTTTTTGGGATAAATAGACCTCTATCTCATAGACGGCCCGCCTTGATGTGTCCTGCTTTAAAGACACATCTACCATTGATATCTCTCCATTCTCATTAATATGGGTAAGATTATCGCACATCTAGCCCCCCATGGCCTTTTTAAAAAAATCCTTGACCTTGCTCTTTGTTTTTTTCTTCTCCAACCTCTCAAATTCCCTTAAGAGTTCTTCTTGTTTTTTTGAAAGATGGGTAGGTGTTTTTATATTTACCTCAACGAGCAAGTCTCCCCTTTTCTTGTGCCCGATATATGGAATACCTAACCCCTTTAAACGAAGCACTTCCCCTGGCTGCGTACCTTTGGGTATCTCTAAGGTGACTGGTTCATCTAAGGTGGGTATTTCTATCTTGTCTCCAAGTGCGGCCTGAACAAAAGAAATCTCCACTGACACAATCAAATCTTGGCCCTTTCTTTTAAACCTTTTATGTGGTTCCACCTCTAGGACCACGTATAAGTCCCCAGCAGGTCCACCAAAATTTCCACCTTCTCCTTCTCCCCTAAGCCTCAGTCTAGTACCATTATCTACCCCTGGGGGGATATGCACAGTGACCTTTTTGTGGGAAATAATCCTTCCCTCACCTCTACACCTTTTACAGGGATGCCTATTTATCCTTCCCATTCCACCACATTGGGGACATGCGGTGGATATCCTAAAAAAACCATGTTTTTGAAATACCTGTCCCCTTCCTCCACAATAGGTACAGGTCTCTGAACTGTATCCAGGCTCTACCCCTGTACCTCCACAATCAGGACAGTCTTCTTCTGCTGGTATCTCAATTTCAACTTCACATCCCTTTACTGCTTGTTCAAAAGAAATCTTTAGATCATATCGCAGGTCTGCACCCCTTGTGGGTCTAGACCTCCCTGATTTCCTTCTACCCCCAAATCCAAACAAATCATCAAAAACATCATTAAAAGAAGAAAAGAACTCGTCAAATATATCTTCACTTGAGCGAAAATTACTATAGCCAGAGTTATTTAGACCTTCGTGTCCAAATCTATCATATGTGGCCCTTTTTTGAGGATCACTTAAGACCTGGTATGCCTCACCTATCTCCTTGAACTTTTGCTCTGCCCCAGGGTCATTTGGATTTCTATCTGGATGATATTGGAATGCAAGTTTCCTATATGCCTTTTTTATCTCTTCTTGAGTAGCAGTCCTAGAGACCTGTAAAACTTCATAATAGTCTCTTTTCATGGCTACTCGACCTCAATCCCTGCCTCTTTTATGCTCTTTTTTAACTTTATTTTACCAGCGGCTATTTCCCTTAAAGCTGTAACTATCTCTTTATTTTTTGTTTCAATAAGTGGGGGATATCCCTGTTTATACATCCTCACTCTCTTCATGGCCATATGAGCTATCACAAACCTATTATTGATTTTTTTTAATGCATCTTCTACTGTGATCCTTGCCATAACACGTTCTCCTTGATTTTATTTATACGAAAAAATGTCTTCCTCTTTAGATGAGCAAAACAGGAAGAGATTGCAGGGTCGGTTATAAGCTATAAACATACTTTTAATGGTAGTCAATATAATGGACATTGAAAATCAGGCTATATTCTACTTAAGTTAAGCAGGAATAAAATGGGGCGAAAATTTAGTTATTTGCAAAAATCCTGTATTTCCAAGGCATCCAAATTAATGGCAGAGTCTCAAATGATATATAATGGTGCGAGAATTGGAGTTGCAGTTTCAGGTGGGGTAGATAGCGGGGTATTGCTAAAAATATTAACTATTATCAAATCAAGGCTACCTTTCAAAATAGAGATCATGGCACTACACATCAATCCTGGATTTAATCCATTGTCTCATCTACCTCTACTTGACTGGTTAAAAGACTTGGGCATCCCATCTTATATTCAGGTAAGTGACATCGGCCCCAGGGCACATACAAATGAAAACCGGACAAAATCCCCTTGTTTCTTTTGCAGTTTTCGTAGGAGAAAAAGATTATTTGAATTAATATCCAAATTTAATCTCACCCACTTGGCCATGGGACATAATGGGGAAGACCTTGTCACTACCTTTTTTATGAATCTACTATATAATGGCAGGGTAGAGGGATTGTATGCAAAGGAGTCCTTTTTCAAAGGAGAATTCCACCTAATCAGGCCATTACTCTTAATTGAAAAACACAAGATCATTAAAATTGCAAAGGAATGGAATATCCCTGTAATTAAGAACCCCTGCCCATCTGCTAGAGTTTCAAGCCGCTCTCATGTTTGGACTACCCTAGAGACCTTGTGGCAGGACAAAAAAATAATAAAAAAAAACGTATTCTCTGCATTATATAACTGGGTAATAAAAAATCCCGCACCTAAAGACAAAAATAATCCCAATTGAGAATTGAAAACATATTGGGGATATAGCAAATTTTAAACAAAGATAAGACAAAAATATATCAAACTAAAGTTCTGAAAACTGTAGCTTAAAGCGAAACGAAGTTTCGCTTTACTTTGGCCATTGGCCAAATTTTAAAATAAGGAATAGATCCTTATAAAAAAATATGCGTTAGCACTAAGCGAAACGAAGTTTCGCTTAGGTGGCAAAAGGCTAAAGGTGTATGGGGCGAGAGGAAAATCCTTCCCTTTAGCCCTTAGCCTAAGGCAAACAATGAATTAGGATTCAGAAAAAATGTAAATTTTTTTCACGTTTTTGAAATAAAAAGCATATGTTATCTATGTATATTCCTATTGGGTAGTTATATAATCATGACCATATATACCAGCCATTAACCAGGATATAAAAACAATCAAAAAACAGATGCACCAGAAACAAAAACTCCTGTTTCGGAATTTTTTAGGAATTATTATTCTATTAAAAATTCCAATAAGAAAACCGCATAGTAATCCAAATACATGACTACTAACATCTACACCTTTAGTCCCCATGCCTAACATGGCAAGCAGTCCTAAACCGCACATTATATAAAGCCCAATATCCTTGACTTGAGACAAGGAACGGAAACCTATTCCTATACCAAGGGTGCCAAATACACAGGTAGAAAATCCCAAAGATATATGATTTAAAGAATGATAATAAAAATTCAATAAATTACCTAAAATACCACTTAAAAGTATAAGAAACCATGCCATGGCAGGGGGTATATATATTAAAAGGAAATAAATAAAAATCCCTTCCCAAAAAATATTTGAAATTACATGTGGTATATTTTCATGTAAGGTAAGCGCAGTTATAAGCCTCCACCATTCACCTTTATAAATGGCCCAACTATCTGCACACCCAAGGTCCAAGAATGGAAATCTGGAATTAACTGTAATTAAATGAAATATAAACAAACAAAACAAGATCCATAAACTTGCCTCCATATTATGTCTAGGAACAACAAACTTATTTCCTGTCTCAACTGTCCTATTCTCTCTCTCATATTCTAAGATCTCCAATACTGCCCTTTTAAAATCCTTGTCCCTCACATATATATTTAATTGTATTCCTTGAGATAAGACCTTGTGTTCAATAAAGACAGAACTCAATACCAAGGACCACTCCCATATCTTTTCTTTTGATATTGAATTTATAGGGACCTCAAGAGGAACGTATGGGTCATTATCTTGCATTTATAATCTCACCTAAAAAGATTTTAATCGATTCCTCTACCCTATCTCTAGTCTCTATGTGGGTTGTCAAAAGATGCCTGGTAGTAATTCTCTCCATTATGGGAAGTAGTTCCAGCCTCCTGATATTAGATCGAACATTGAGCATGATCTCCCATGCATTGGAAACTGGCACACTTATATCCTGGGGGGAGTGTAATATTAGCATTGGACAAGATATCCTGGGAAGATTTTTTCTAATATTTTTCAATGCCTTGATTAGACTGTATAATGGGTGCAGGGCATAAAATCCCTCATAACCTTTGTGAGGAGCTATTTTATTTGCCTCAGGTATAGTCCTATTTGTCTTGACCACTGGGACTATAAAACGAACAAAGCAAACCAAGGGGAGTAACTTAGATGCACCCTCAAAAGGAAACAACCTATAGAGATATACTGGGGATGATATGGTAATGAGCCCAGCACAGGGATATTGCTCTGCTAAATACATCCCTATGCTCCCACCCATGGAAAGCCCAATTATAATTACCTGGAGTCCTCTATGAAAAAGATCTAAAAAACGCCTTTCTGCTGCTTGAGCCCAATCTTTGAATCTAGTGTTTTTAAAAGAAGTTAGGTCCTCACAATGCCCAGGCAGGGTGGGACATTCTATATTTTTTGCCCCAACTTCTTGTAGACATTGTACCACTGGCTCTACTTCAAAAGGAGACCCTCCAAAACCATGCAAGACCAAAAATCCAAATCTATCCATTAAATTCATTATTATTCTCCCCCATTTTTATTTAATCAACAGCTAATCCCTTAGCAATTGCTCTCATTCAGTTTAACATATTGTTTTTACTTACATTATAAAAATTAATATAGAAACTACCTTATTTTTAATAGAGATTTTTTACTAATGACAAATGGTCAAATTTTTAATATCCTATGTCTTATCTTTTTAAAATTAGACTATAAATTATACCCGTATGACAGTCAAAGACAAACCCATAACAAATAAGACGCTTTTTATTACTTGGATAATACTCTTTTGCCTTGATATCTGGGGGTCACTTAAGTCCCATATATCTCTACCCCTTGAATTCAACAACTCTGATAAGATTTGTCATATGGGCATGTATCTACTCCTTGCCTTTGGGCCATTTTTGTTTTTAAAAAAAGAATCCCTATCCGCATACCTTGTCATATTCTCTATGTTTGTTGGGATTTTCTTAGAATGTGCTCAATTTTTTATCCCATTTAGGGAATTTTCCCTGTACGATATGATTGCAAATGAGTTAGGGATATTATTAGGTATTGTCTTAGGCGCTAAGGCACACAGGCTTTTGATAAAAAAGGAATAGCCCATGTACTATTATCTCCATCACTATTTTAATCCAAGTTTTGACTACAAAAACCTAAAACCCAAAGGAGGGAAAAATGGCAAAGTGGATTATTATAATCTCGGTTATGTTCAAAATGTTGTTAAGTATCAGGTTATTGCTGAATTCAAAGAAATCAATGATAAGGAACTTGAAAAATACGATAAGAGATTTATTTATAAACAAAAGAAGTTCCCTATTGGATCCAATTGTAGTGTAAATTCCAAAAATCCTGATCAATTAATTTCCCTTGTAAATGGGTATGTATACTATGATGAAGAGGGTAAAATATCTGTAAAAGAGCTGTTAAATATCAGGGGCAACGTTGATTTTCATACAGGAAACATTTTTTTTGTAAACAATATTGTGGTACATAAGGATATAAAAACAGACTTTGAAGTAAAAGGAAATTCCATCTTAATAAAAGGAGTAGTAGAAGGGGCCAAGATAGTAGCCGTGAATTCTATTGCCGTGGAAGGAGGAATAAAGGGAGAGACAAAGGCCCTATTAAAGGCAGAACACAATATAAAATCTAAGTTTGTGGAATCAGCTAACTTAATTGCCAAAGGTTCAATACTAGTAGAGACAAATTGTCTTCATTCAAACCTCTATGCAGGCAAAAATATCATTATAAGAGACCGGTTAATTGGGGGGAAGATCTATTGTGGGGAAAAGGTGATTATAGAGGGAAAACTTGGAGGGGGATTCAATGTCCCTACAGTCCTTGTACTAGGTTATGATCCCGAAGACATGTATAAATTCTCTAATATAGAAGAGAGACTTGAGGCCTTACACAAAAGGTTAGAATTCTTAGACTTGAAAAAAAATACAACAAAAGATCCACATATTCTATTGGAAATACAGGAAATCAAACAAAAAATAAATGTATTATCCAGACACTTCTCCCGCATAGGAGAGAGGTTAAAAACCAGAGATTTTTCTAAATGCAAAATAATAGTAAAACAAGAGATAGACCCAGGGGTCGAAATATCTATTGGACCTGCATATTTTAAAGTAGAAGACTTTTTAAAGGGGACAACTTTTTATTTTAAAGACGGAGAAATAGTTCCTGTAAACCTCAGAAAAATTAGCAAGTAAAAAAGAGGGAGACAATGGACATAGGGACCCTAATAGGCATTCTTGCTGGATTTGGACTCATCGTAGGTTCCATCTTCATGGGAGGCGGACTCAAGGCCTTTATTGATATACCTTCTGTTTTAATAGTTGTTGGTGGAACCATGGCAGTTACCTTTATTATGTTTCCCATGGGTACTGTATTTAGTGCAGTAAAAGTAGCCATGAAGGCATTTTTTACCAAGGCCACAGACCCTAATCAAATAATAAGTCAAATTACCTCTCTTGCTGAGATTGCAAGAAAAGATGGGCTGGTTGCTCTGGAAAAGGCTTCTACTGATAATGAATTTTTAAAAAAAGGGTGTATCTTAGTTGCTGATGGTAATAACAGTGAATTAGTAAGGTCAGTCCTGGAAATAGAGCTTGCATTTATGCGTAATAGACACTCAACAGGCCAGGACATATTTAAGGGCATGGGTTCAATGTCCCCTGCCTTTGGTATGATAGGCACCCTTATTGGACTAGTTCAGATGCTCCAGACCTTAAATGACCCTTCGTCCATTGGACCTGCCATGGCAGTGGCTCTATTAACTACCTTTTATGGGGCTGTGCTTGCCAATGTAGTCTTTATCCCTATTGCAAAAAAATTAGAAGAAAGGTCTAAAGAAGAATCCCTTTATATGGAGATAATAATAGAAGGGATAGTATCCATTGCCAATGGCGAACATCCCTCTATTACAAAAGAAAAATTATTGGCCTTCTTGTCTCCAGCAATGAGGGATAAAAAATAGATCACTATGCAGGGGGTCTATAGAAATAAAACTCTACCCTTCTGTTTTTTTCCCTATTTTTCTCTGAAATATTGGGTACAATGGGCAAAGTATCTGCATATCCTTCTGCCCTAAATCGTCGTGGATTGAACTTCCCTTTCGCTAAAATATATCTCAACACAGCAGCAGCCCTTGCAGTTGAAAGCTCCCATCCAGAGGGATATTTGCTGTTTTTTGCCTCCCTATCATCTGTATGCCCTCGGATAGCCACCATCCAATCGTTCTTTTTTAAAAGTTTAACAATGGAATCTAGCACCTTTTTTGAAGATGGCAGCAAGATAGCAGTCCCTTTTTTAAATAGGGCATCACTTTGTATCCTAATAAGGACCCCATTGTCTTCAGTAGTTATATCCATTGGATATGTCTTAGTAAGATCAGACATTGAGGATTTAACACTAAGTACCATGCCCAGGACCTGTTTGTCTTCCTTTGTAAGCTTTACCTTACTCTCATATTTTGAAGGTGAAAATGCCACGTACTCTGCCTCTTTTCTCTTTGTCTGAACCCCAAAAGCACCTTGTATAGAACCAAGCATATCCTGAAATTTTTGAATATCCATATTGGCAAATGAGAGGAGCAAGACAAAAAATGTGAGCAATAGGGACATAAGATCTGAAAAGGTCGTCAACCACTCAGGTGCCCCTTCTTCTTTAGATTCAGGCGGTTCTCTCCTCGACATATACTACCCTCCTTTCTCATTGTGGAAAGTATACTAGGACTTTTTCATCTAATTGACAAGGGGCAAGGATAAGGGACTCAATACTCCCAAAAATTAATATTAATAAAAAATGGGGGTTAAAATATATTTTAGGGAAATGGAAAAAATAGCAATACCCAATATTGTCTTAATAATCCTTGCAGGCAATCTTATTTGAACCTTAGTACCCAAATAAATTCCAACCATACCTCCTATCCCAAACAAAGAACCTAATAAAAAATCTGGAATTGTCATAGGACTTTGGGAAAATGGTCCAATGGCATAGAAGAGGGCAGCTATAATAGAAGAGACCCAAGTGGAAATCAATGTGGCACCACCTACAAAATATACAGGGAGTTCCAATATGGATACACAATAAGGTGCCATAATGGCCCCTCCACCAATACCATAGGCCCCTCCTATAATACCTGTAAGTAATGAAGGCAAAAATACAGCAAAGGTGTTGAACTCAAATATCTCATTAGAAGTAACCACATAACATGCTAAAATACCTATCTTTTCCCTTTGTATCTTATATTCTTTGGGTTTTATAGGCTTAGCTTTCTTTGTGTTAAATACATCTTTTAAACATCTAACACCCAAATATAACAAAACAAGTCCAACAAATAACTTAAAATAGACTGGATTTGGTAAAAACTTGATCCTAATAAAATAACCTAAAAAAATTCCTGGGACAGTGCCCACTAAAAATAATATAAGTAATGTCCAAGAAAACCTCTTTTCTTTAAAATACTGAAATGCCCCTAGAGGAATAGATACAATGTTGTAAATAAAATTAGTGCCACTTACACCTGGCGCAGTATATCCCAATATACTCATTTGAAAAGGAAGTAGTATAAATGCCCCTGAAACTCCAGCTGGAGACACAAAGGAAGAAATCAAAAACATAACAAGGGGAGGTAAAAAAATATAGGTCTTAACTCCTGAAACAGGAAATAAAAATGGTTGTGAAAATATCATATACATTATAGAATAATAAAATTAAATTTTTTGATTTCCAAAAGGTCCTATAATGGAATACAATAAACTTGTCCAGCCTATCATAGAATCTCTAACTAAGATTATTTTAGATAAAGAGAAAGAGATCTTACTAACACTTACCTGTTTACTTGCCCAAGGACATTTATTGATTGAAGATATCCCTGGGACAGGAAAAACTACCCTTGTAAAGGGACTGTCCAAGGTCCTAGACCTTGACTTCAAAAGGATACAATGCACAAATGACTTACTCCCAGGAGATATCCTTGGGACCTATGTATTTGATTCAAGGGAAAGTAGATTCTATTTCTCTCCTGGGCCTATATTTTCAAATATAGTACTCATAGATGAGATCAACAGGGCTACTCCTAAGACCCAAAGCGGCCTATTGGAGGCAATGGCAGAAAAACAGGTCACTTTAGAAGGCAAAATTCATAAACTTCCAGTGCCTTTTTTTTTAGTTGCCACACAAAATCCAATGGAAGAGGTAGGGACATATCCATTACCAGAATCTCAGTTAGACAGATTTATGTTTAAAATATCTCTTGGATACCCATCAAAAGAGGCTGAAAAAAGATTATTAAAAGAAAGAGATAGAGAAGAACTATTAAAGGAAATTCGACCTGTTATATCCAAAGGCAAGGTCTTATCACTGCAAAAAGACATTGAAAAAGTATATATTTCTGACCCCATTTATGATTATATTGAAGACCTCGTTGACATGACTAGATATTCCAACCTCTTTTTATGGGGACTATCCCCACGGGCATCTTTTATGCTATTAAAAGGTGCCAAGTCATGGGCGTTTATACAAAAAAGAGATTTTGTACTACCAGAAGACGTAAAAGAGATATTCATGTGGATTTCTTCTCATAGGTTAAGACCCAGAGATACAGATAAAGACACAACTCAGCTCATTAAACAGACTATTGAGAGTGTCCCAATAAGATAATGTCCTTAAATAGTTGCCTTATGAAATCATTTTTTTATTTCACGCAAAATAAATAGATAAATATAAATCCTATGAATATAAAAGATATATTGACCAAGTCGGAGGTAATAAGGACATTAATCAGTGGACCTGAACCAAGAGACAGACCTATTACACTCACCCATAAAAATATATTTATCCTTCCCACAAAATATGGATATATATGGTTTGGCCTGCTCTGCATCATGTGTATAACTGGGCTAAATTACCGAAACAACTTGGTCCTACTCTGCTGTTTTTTTCTATCTACGTGTTCCTTTGTGTCTTTGATCTATTGTTTCTTTCAATTATACAAATTAGAAATACTCCCTGGACCAGGAGAGGATGGTTTTTTGGGTGAGATGTGCTGTTTTAATATATTTTTTAGGGAAAAAGAGAATCGGACAAGGTTTCTAGAGCTTAAATGTATGGACTTTGAGACAAATATCATTGTAGAGCCAGGGTCTATAAAAGGAGTAAAATATTTTATAAAACCAAAAAAAAGGGGCTTGTTTGCGTCCCCTCACTTTGTTTTAAAATCCCTCTATCCCTTTGGGCTCTTTAGGAGCTGGGCATTGGTTAAATTTTCAACTACATGTATAATTTATCCAAGACCCATTCCCTGTGATTTTCCTGAAATTAATGTAAAATACGGAGATGAAAAATTTGAAATACTAAATAGAAAGGGTATAGAGGACTTCTCTGAATTAGATAAATATACACCTCCAGAGCCTAGTTCTCGAATATTTTGGAAGATATATGCCAAAAATAGCAAATTGGTAAAAAAGGTATTTTCAGGTGCTGAACAGGGAAGCATGATATTTTCTATCTCAGACTTTAAAGACTATCCTGAGGAAAAGGCCCTTTGCTTCTTGTGTTTTTTAGTACTTGAAGCCAGTAGACAGGGATATATGTTTGGGCTGCAGTTGGGACAAAAAAAAATACCCCCTGGGTCAGGACAATCCCATAAAATAAAATGTCTAAGATCATTGGCCTTATATGAAGATCATTAATTATAATCGCAATATCATTGTTATTATTTTTTTAATATTTTCATATTGTCCATTGGTGCTACTGTTAGATATTCGCATTAGCATTGCTTTTTCAATAATAGTTCTATCCCATCTTTTTTTCAAAAAATTAAGTCCTAAGACTAAAAATACAATAAAATTAACATTTATTCTCTTGTCCATTGCCCTTATTTTTTCATGTTATGGGTTCAGGATAATGGGACTCAGACCTGGGTCTTCTCTTTTAGCCCTTATGCTGGGACTAAAGACCTTTGAATTATATAGAAAAAGAGACCTTTATATATTGTTATTTTTAACCAGCTTTTTATCTGTGGCCCTGTGCCTATTTGAGCAATCACTATGGGTTGGCTTGTTTATATTTGTATTTGTATTTTTTTTCATATGTATCCTATACATTATAACTATTTCAGGACCAAGTCCTAAAGAGAAAATCCCTAATCTCGACACCTGTGTCTATATATTTTTTCAGGCCATTCCCTTGGTGGTTATTTTGTTCCTGTTTTTTCCAAGGCTACCCTCTGCATTTTTCGGTATTTCAGATTCCAGTACTGGCATATCTGGACTATCCACTAAAATATCTCCTGGGGATTTCACAAAATTGGTGCTCTCTAAAAAGGTAGCATTTAGAGTAAAATTTAAAAAAAACCATTTAAACATACAAAATATGTATTTTAGGTGTGCAGTATATTCAAAAATCAATGATAATTCATGGGTCATTTGTACAAATAAAAAAATAAAATTTATCCCTGGAAAATCATCGTCCACAAAAGGTATTACCTACACCATATATTTGGAACCCACAGGAAATAAATTTATCCCTTTTTTAGAAATGACCTTGATCAAGCCTAAGATCCCCACCATCTCCCTGATTCAGGGAGACTTTTTTGTTTTGAAAAAAAATATCACTAATCCCATATCTTATAACCTGACCTCTTTTTACCCCTATGTGCTATACCCTCTCTCTAAGAAGGAATTATCAAACAACCTTGACATTGATTGGTCTCAAAATCCTAAGACACAGAGACTGATTAAAAAATTTCTAAAAAATAATACCTCTACAAAAAAATTGATCCAGGATATAATTAATTTTTTTCAAAAGGATTTCAAATATACCTTAAATCCCCCACCTTGGCCCCATAAAGATCCCATTGATTTCTTTTTATTTGAATCAAAAAAAGGTTTTTGTGAACATTTTGCTGTTGCAGCAGCCAGTATGCTAAGATATGCAAAAATACCAGCAAGGGTAGTCGCTGGATATAAAGGGGGAGAAATAAACCCAGTAGGTAATTATTTAATTGTAAGAAATTCCAATGCACACGCATGGGTTGAGGTATATCTTGATAAAAAATCAGGCTGGGTTCGATTTGATCCAACGAGATATATTCCACTTGAAAATCAAGACCCTGATATATCCCAGATTGAAAATATTTATACTTATAACTTACCTATACCTGCTAAACTAGCGAAAAAAATACTGCATGTCTGGGACTATATCAATTATAAGTGGCGCATATGGATAATTGGATATACTTCAAAAAAACAATATTCATTTTATTCTAAGTTAGGTCTTAGCTTGTTCAAAAAGAATATATTCTCTTATGGAATCCTATTTATTGTCTCTATTATGTTAATTAGCATAGGGATACTTTTTTTGATCATTTCAAGGACTAGACATCAGGATGAGATATTCAGATATTATCTACGATTTTTAAAAAAAATAGAAAAAAAGGGGGTTCATTTAAAACCCAGTTTGGGGCCCATGGACCTTATGTGTATTTTGTATGCACAGAATTTTCCCCTATATCAAAAATCTAAATATCTAATTGAATTATATATAAAAATAAGATACACATATAAATATACTTCACAAGATATTATAGACTTTAAAAAAATGGTCAAATCTTTTTAAGAAACTACTGGAGTATCTTATGGGTAAAAAGAAAAAAATAGGCATAGCCCTTGGAGAAGGAGGTGCAAGGGGCCTTGTCCATATTGGAATATTGCAAATATTTAAAGAAGAAAATATTGAGTCAGATATTATTGCAGGGACAAGTATTGGTGCTATAATTGGGGCAATGTATTGTGAGACATTGGACCCCTATGAGATTGAAGTCAGATTTAAGGAATTTATTCAAAGCGATTTATATAGGGAAGTTGGTTTTCCAATGCTCACAAAGACAGAAAAAAGGGAGGCCAATTTTTGGGACCAAATATATTCTAAGGTAAAAGGTACCATAGCACTGACCCTGGCACATACAAAAGTTAGTCTCTTAGAAAACGATCATTTTTCTAAAATTCTAGAGCAACTCATTCATGTTGATGATTTTAACGAGTTAGAAAGACCTCTTATGGCCATTGCAACAGACTTACTAAGGGGCATGGAAGTACCCCTGTGTGTAGGAGATTTAAAAAAAGCAGTCTTGGCCAGTGCTTCAATACCTGGTTTTTTCCCTCCAGTACCATATGGAGATCATTTGCTGAGCGATGGGGCCATATCATGTCCTGTGCCTGTAAAATACGCTGCCCTATCTAACAATAATTTTACCATAGGAGTGGGGGTCCCTCCTAATCTAAAAAAATTACAAGACATAGAAAATGCCATTGAGCTAATAATTCGAGCTGAAGAGATTAATATGTTTCACCTCACATCTGAGATGGTAAAAAAGGCCCATGTCCCTATAATAATAGATACCCAAGGTATAGAATGGAATGAATTTCATAAAATAGACGAGCTCATAGCAATTGGAAGAAGGCGTGCAAAAGATGTTGTACCAAAAATAAAAAAACAATTAGGTCTTGCAAGGTCATTTTTCTTTAAAACCCTTGGTCTCAAATAACTACCTCTACATGTAATACATTTCCTTTTTCCTCTCTTGAAAAAAAATAGGAAAATTTATCAGCAAGTTTGTTTATTAAAAATATCCCCATCCCCCCCTCTCTTGGGTTATTTATATCTGGGATGGGGATATTTTCTGGATCAAATCCCTTGCCAAAATCAATAATACGAATAACCACCCTTTGCTTTTCAAACCATATTTTTATCTTTAAACATCCAGATTTCTCCCCCTTATATGCATGTTTTATTACATTTGAACACGCTTCATATATCAAGAGTTCCAATGAATAAAGCCAATCTCCATTACACCCTGCCAGGCGAGGATGCTTTGTAAAAAGGGCCTTTGAAAAATGCCCTATTGCTGGCAGCAAATATATCTGCGCAGGGACCTCTACCACTACATCTGGATCCCTAAGTGGTTTCTCCATGTAATCTCCATCTTATTAGGTACATCTCCAATCACCTAGACCTATTTGTTAGTTTTATTTTTTAATTTCTTTATTTAAAAACACTGGCGGTTGTCCTGTGGAGGCAAGGACTCCTTTCCAGTAAGAAGAATCTGTATTCAATTTACGTCTCTTTTTGGTCACCAGGGAAAGAGGAAGATATACAAATCTCTCATTTATCTTTGTAACCACCATATTGGTCTTTCCTGCCATAGCTGCATGAACTGCATGTTGCCCTAAAAATGCACAATAAACCCCGTCATTTGCATTGGCAGGCACAGATCTTATTATGTAACTAGGATCAATAAATTTAAGGGTGATTGAAATATCTTGTTCTTGAAAATATGTCTTTATCTTTTCCCTTAGTAATCCACAAATATCACCTAAAATTGGATTACCAGAAGGATCCACAGGGATTTTTTCATGATTTTTCTTCATCTCTTTTCGCCACAACTCTTGTCCTGCCCCCTCTGCCACTACAATAACTGCATGTCCTCTTTTTAATATCCTATTTTTTAAATATTCTAGTAATCCATTTTTACCATAAAGTTCAAAGGGCAATTCTGGGATAAGTACCACATTAACGTCTTTTTGGGCCAAGGTAGCTTCTGCAGCAATAAACCCAGACTCTCGACCCATTAACTTTACCATTCCTATACCATTTGGTGCCCCAATAGCCTCAGTATGTGCACACCGTATAGCCTCTATTGCCTTAGATACAGCGGTGTCAAAACCAAAGGACCGAGGCACAAAGTATATATCATTGTCAATTGTCTTGGGGATTCCCACAACAGCTATCTTCATCCTTCTCTTTTTTATCTCGTTCCAAATAGCAGAGGCTGCTTTCATAGTGCCATCGCCACCAATCATAAATAAAATATTTATATTCATTCTCTCAAGTGCGTCTACTATTTCTTCTGGAGGTTGATGTCCCCTAGAAGAACCTAAAACAGTACCCCCAAATTCATGAATCTGAGATACATTATCTGGATTCATTTCCCATATATTGTGTCCGTATTCTGGTAAAAAACCCTGGAGTCCGTATCTTATTCCTATTGTAGCAGCTACCTTGTATTGATGATGTGCCACCATAACTATTGACCTTATCACGTCATTTAGCCCAGGACACAGTCCTCCACACGTCACAATAGCACATTTTGTCTTTGAAGGGTCAAAATATATCTTTTCCCTAGGTCCTGCTTCTTCAAAAATAAAATACCTATGGGCAGGATCTTCTGTATCCATCACCTCCTCAGAAACATATAAATTAACTTCACCTACTTCAGATAAATATGGATGTAGCTCCTTTGGAAAGGATACCTTTGGCTCTCCTAGGCTATCTACTTTAATCCTCTTTGGTTTTATGGCTGACATAGGTATATCTCCTTTATATTTATTATAATTTTATAATAACCATATAAAAAATGATCTTTTTTTACAAGGACTATCCTTAATGAAACAATATAATCTGAAAAAACAGAGGATTAGATTAGTTTTACACTTTATTAAATTACATGCAAAGACCTTAAAATGGAACAAAATTCCACTTTATAGGTGGTTTTATGCCTTTTATAAAAATTTTATCATTAAAAAATAGACTAAAAGGCCAATACAAAGTGAAGGAAGCTTCACTTTAGGCACAATCATATAAAGAAATAATTACTTGTTCCAATATATCAACTAATTTTTTAAAAAGTCCACCATCTCCTGGGAACGGACCTGTGAGCTCTAAAATAAGTCTATTGATTGGGAGATCCTCGAACCTATCTGGGGGCCTAGGTGAATTTTTTAAATAAAAAAACCGTTGCATGGATAAATATAGCTTAAATTTTTCATAAAAATCTTTAAAGATAGATATAAAGACCTCTTGATGTTTATTCCATTCCCTACTCATAGCATCATTTGGTTCCTGTGCAAGTAAAAACCATACCATACATAAAAGACTATTTAACGACAGACCAATAACCCCCCTCTTCCAACCAAGTAACCATTTTTTTCTCCAACAAAACAAAAAATTCTCTTGTCCAATATGAACTAGTTCAATGAGCTTTTTCCATGTAAACAAAAGGATCTTGTCTTCCCATACCAGAAAGGGAGTTTGTAAATCAATATCTCTTATTTTTTTAAAGGAAAAATCTTGATTCATTAATTTCTTTAATAAGGTAAAAAGCAGCTTATTTGCATCTAAAGAACCTGGTGTCTCTAGATGGGCATAGCTCAATATATACCTTCCAAGACCATATCTACCACAAATTATACAAGGCTCTCCCCTGAGAATAGAGAAATCTAAATTTATTCCATAAACCCTTTCCACTTCTGCGATATCCATATCTTTTAAAACACTATACGCTATATCAGCTATCCATAGATCTTCACCTGGACTATCATATGTCCCTATTATCCTAATCCCTTGCCCTGACTCAACTTGAAACTGAGAAGGCCACCACACAGGTAAATATGCTTCTTGTTTGTCAAAAATAAAACCAATATCTTCTAATCCCCTTAAATTTATTTTTACATGACCACTGAAGTTTGGGAGCCTCATACTCATGGGCTTTCTCTTTATCTTACAAATCCCAAGGGTATTCTCCCCATGGGCAAGTCCTAATCCTGCGCCTCCACAAAATCCAAGATATACACCGCCCTTCCCCACATAATCCCTAAAAATATCTAGGCCTTTTTTACCTAAACCCTTGGCCTTTTCAGACGCAAACCCCCCTGGCACAACAAGGACCTTAGCTTGAGCTAATTTCATTAAATTAGAATTGTGTATTATACAAAAAGGTATCTCCATTTCATTAAAATAATGAAGGAATAAAACGCCCCACATGTGAGAGTGCGGATAATAAAAACCTAACATAACATCTATTTTTGTTCTAATCTCAATGCATGAATTGCAGCATCTAAATCATACAACCTAAGGGGATTCATACCTGATCCTTTGTACATCTTTGACGCCAATCTCGCTGCCTCATACGTGATCCACCCATGTTCTTCAAATAACTTTGGGTCATCTTCATTGTGTAACCTAAATTCTATCACCCCCTCCACTTCCCTAACATACATCTTTATACGCTTGTTCAAAGGAACTGGATAATAATATATCCCCTTATTGTCCTTCACAATCTCCCTCCAATATTGTTTTATCATTAGATTCCATATTTTTCCTGGGCCAGGTCTTTATAATGGTGTGAAGGAGGGTGAGTAAGGGAATGGCAAAAAAAACACCCCACATACCCCACATCCCACCAAAGACCAAGACCCCTATCATTATAGCCACTGGATGTAAGTTCACAAAACCAGACATTAATAGGGGAACTAGTAAGTTCCCGTCTAAGAATTGAATTATACTATACCCTGCAACTGCAGTTACAAGCCCCCTTGAAAATCCCCATTGAAAATAAGCTACTAAAGCAACTGGTATTGCCATAACAATCGCACCTACAAAGGGAATTAGTACAGAAAGTCCCACAAATAAACTTAATAAAAGGGCAAACTGGAGATGAATGACAATAAAAAACAAATAGGTAGCTATCCAAACAATCACTATCTCCCAGATCTTCCCTTGAAGAAACCTAGCTATCTTTGCATTTACCTCCCTCCACACCTGAGAGGTAAATTCTATATTCTCTGGAAGTAATCCCTTTAGAAAAAAAAGTATTTTATCCTTATCCTTTAACAAAAAAAAGGTAATTAATGGTACAAGTACTATATATATCAAAAAATTTACAACACCCATTATGGAAGAAAGGGAATAGGACAAAAGATTCTTTCCCAATGACCTCACCTGATCTATTACAATCCCTATGAGTGCATCTATTTGCAACTTGTTGATTAATTTTGGATACCTTTCAACTAAATGTTTGAGATGGATCTTCCATGCCAACACCATTGAAGGCAGATCCTGGATAAACTGGGTAAACTGTTTTATAGCTAGGGGTATTATCCATACCATTAAAAAGACTACAGAGGTCATGAATATAACAAAGACAAATACTGCACTTATGGTCCTAGGAAGTTTCAAACGTTCAAGGGGCTTGACCAATCCTTCTAATATGTATGCCAACACAATACTGGTAAATACAGGTATCAAATATTGACCCAAAAAATAAAAGAGCAGGATTACAAAAAATACAATAATAAGAAACATCCCAACTTGGGGATCATTTAAATATCCCTTAATCTTTTCTTTTAACCACATGAGATAAATACCCCTGTTACCTGAAATTAAGACCAATTCCAATATATGCTTTTTATTTCAACAACGTGAAAAAAATTTACGTTTTTTCTAAATCCTAAGTCATTGTATATAATGGCTAAAGGCTATTTGTTAAATTTTGAATTATAAATTTTGAATTTTGAATTAAAATAAGGAACAAAATCTCTTTTAAAAATTAATCCAAAATCCAAAATTCAACATCCAAAATCATATTGGAGCCCTTTAGCCTT
>JALWFY010000148.1 GCA_027013815.1 Desulfohalobiaceae bacterium
TATTTATCTTAAATAGGTCTTCAAATATTTGATTTGCATGGAGTATGATTAGGTCTTTGTCTAAAATAATGGTGGCACACGCAGCATTTTCAAAGACAGCCCTGTAGTATTGTCTGCTCTTTATTAGTTCTCTGGTAAGACTTTTTTTCTCTGTTACATCGCGCACTATACCTGAAAAACCAATGGGGTTACCATCTTGGTCTTTTAATAGCTTGGTTGAGATCTCAATGATCTTTTTATTTCCCTTAAAGGTAATTATTTCATAATCTTCTAATAACTCTGGATTACCCCTCATATACACCCTGTGGAAGATCTTAAACATCTTTTTGGCGCTAGGGGCAGTAGAAAATACTCTGTAATTTAATCCTATGAGGTCAGATGGATCTTTTGCCTCTGCAATTTTTAGGAGGGATTTGTTAAAAAAGGTTAGATTGCCTTTTAAGTCAGTTTCAAAATATCCTTCTTCCATATTTTCAAGTATTGATTTATACCTCTCTTCCCGCTTCCTGAGTTTTTCTTCTAAGACTTTTTGTTGGGTTATATCTATTACTGTTACAATGCCTGCGTTTTCACCGTTTATTTCAATATTAGAGCCTGCAAGGTATATCCATTTTTCCTGGCCATTTCTGGTTATTATCTTAAATTCATACGGGGGAATATGTTCTCCTTTTTGCCTCCTGAGCCCCCTTTCTCTTACCATGTCTTTGAATTCAGGATGAACTATATCCCAGAAGTTCATTTTAAACAACTCATCTACTTTATAACCAGAGATGCGTTCTACTGCAGGATTTAGGTATATCCATTTATTAGACGAATACATTAAAACTCCAATAGGTGTGGCTTCTGCTAGTTTTCTGAATTTTTCTTCGCTCTCTATAAGTAATCTTTGTTTTTTTATGTCTTCTGATATATCTCTAATTGTTATTAAGCTCCCTTCCATTGAAGTATGTGGACAATAGAAAGGGAATATACTAAGTTCAATACAATGTGTGGTATTATTAGAATGAGGGGAGAGTATTTTGTAAAACTCTCCCTTTGTCTTTATTAACCTATTTATTGTTTTAACATACTCATTTCCTTTGAAAAGGGATTCTATTATTTCTTGGATGTCTATTTTTTTTGAAAAATAGGTGTATAGTATCTCCTTGGCAGTGTCATTGGCAAAATTTATTTCACCTTCTGTATTTGTTAGTATTATACCTATAGATCTAGGTTGGGTTGGATTTTTCATAGTAGTAATAAAAACACCTTTATATTTTATAGAGTTCTTCGCCTGGAAGTACCCTAATACCCGCCTTTTTTAAGACTTCAATTGCCTGATCTGTTCTGTCAAACCTAAATATCAACACTGCATTTTGAGCAGACTGTTGTACAAATGCGTACATATATTCCACATTAATTCCTTCTTCACTAAGCACATTTAATACCTTATGAAGCCCCCCTGGTTGATCCTTGACCTCTACAGCCACTACAGTAGTCCTTCCCACTGTAAACCCTTGTTCTTTTAATGCCTGTTTTGCCTTTTCTGTATCAGATACAATAATCCTGAGTATCCCAAAATCAGATGTATCTGCAAGGGCAAGGGCCCTTATATTTACATCAGCATCAGCAAGGGCCTTGGTTACATCCCTAAGCCTTCCTGCCCTATTTTCCAAAAAAATTGAGAGTTGTTCTAGTTTCATGGCCTTATCCTCCTGGTTTATTTTTTATCTCTAAGGTCTATTATCCTCTTGGCCTTTCCTTCAGACCTCATTATTGACTTTGGTTCTACTAATTTGACCTTAGTGGTTACTCCTAAGAATTCCTTTATGGTCTTTTGGATCTTTGACTCTAATTTTTGGAGGTTTTTGATCTTGTCTGAAAATATATTTTCATCCACTTCTACCTGGACCTCTAAAGTGTCCATGGAATTTTCCCGCCTTAAAATTAGCTGATAATGCGGGCTTAGTCCTTCTGTTTCCAATAAAATGGATTCAATCTGAGATGGAAAAACATTAACACCCCTGATAATTAACATGTCGTCAGAGCGTCCAAGGACCTTGTTCATCCTTACATGGGTCCTGCCACATTTGCAAGGTACAGGATTTATTGAAGTCAAGTCTCTTGTCCTGTATCTGATAAGGGGTTGTGCCTCCTTGGTAAGGGTTGTTATTACAAGTTCCCCTTTTTCCCCATATGGCAGGGGTTCTTTAGTGTATGGATCTATTATCTCTACTAAGAAGTGGTCTTCCCAGATATGTAATCCTGATTGTGCGCTCCTGCATTCCATGGCCACGCCAGGTCCCATGACCTCAGATAATCCATATATATCGAGGGCCTTTAAATTTAATTTTATCTCTATTTCTCTCCTGAGTTCATCTGTCCATGGTTCTGCTCCAAATATCCCTGTGTGTAGGGCAAGGTCTTTAAAGTCAATTCCAGCTCCCTGGGCTACGTCATATAGATGGAGGGCATAAGATGGGGTACAACAAATAACTGTTGCCTTAAAATCATTTAAGAGCATGACCTGCCTTTTGGTTCCTCCACCAGATACTGGTACTATGGTGGCCCCAACTTTTTCTGCGCCATAATGGGCCCCAAGCCCACCTGTAAATAGACCGTATCCATAAGCATTGTGTATAATATCCCGTCTAGTTACCCCTGCGC
>JALWFY010000149.1 GCA_027013815.1 Desulfohalobiaceae bacterium
AATCTCTAAAAAAAATCATAACATAACGACCCATGAAAATAAGAGCTTTTTATATTTTAGACATAAGATTATAAGAGGATAGGGCGTTATTTTTAAAGTAATTATTTTCAGGAAATTCATCTTTTCTGTATTTTTCTAAATTTAGTCTCTTTTTAATCCCTCTAATCTCTCTATTCTCTCCTCTGTTGTTGGATGTGTGCTAAATAACTCTTGCATTGAAAACTCTTTTCCTGTAAATGGATTTACTATAAACATATGAGCTGTTTGTGGTTCTGCTTCTGGCATAACCATTCCTCTTGCATAATAATCAAGCTTTTGCAATGCATTCTGCAACCACTCTGGATGTCCTGTTATTTTTGCCGCACCCTCATCTGCCATAAACTCACGGTTTCTACTAATGGTCATCTGTATTACAGTTGCAACTATTGGCATTACAAACATTAAAATTAACATCACTATAGGATTTGGTCTATCATCATCATTTCCACCAAAAAACATTCCAAAATTTGCTAATATTGCAATTGCACCTGCAATAGTTGCAGCGACAGTTCCTATAAGCATATCATAGTGTCTAATGTGACTTAATTCATGGGCAATAACAGCTTCTACTTCATTTTCATCTAATAATTTTAAAAGTCCCTCTGTCACGGCAACAACTGCATGTTCATAATCTCGACCAGTTGCAAAAGCATTTGGCATCTCGTCAGGAATAATATAGATTTGAGGCATTGGTAAATTTGCTTTATATGTTAATTGTTCAACAATTCTATAAAGTTCAGGAGCTTGACCTCTTGTTATAGGAATGGCATTATAGTGTTCAAGTATCTGCTCATGACTATAAAAATAGGCATAAAAATTCATTCCCATTGCTATTAGAAAAGCAATAACCATTCCTGTTTGACCTGCAATTAATTTACCAAACCAAATAAATAATAGTGTTAATCCTATCATTAATATATAAGTTTTTAATTGTTCCATCATTGTGAAATTCTCTCTATTTTAATTTTTTTTAAATATAATAAAAATTATTTTAACGCATTTAAAGGTATAAGTCAATATTTTTTATTATGAATTATAAATAAAATATAGTTTTAATTTAAATTTATTTAATACATTTTGCACTTAAAATCCCAGATTTTATTGTATTTATATCACTCATTATCTTAATTACATAGTATCCGTTTCCTTTTGGAGCTTCTAAAACACAAGGCAGTGTTGAAGAACATTTATTTAAACTCCAATTTTTTTTATCCCATTTTTTTATACTTACATTAACATTTTTTATATTTGATTCAGTATCATGTATTTTTACATTTTCTATTTTTAATTTAGGACAAAAAGATGAAGCATACCATTGAAAAGATGTTAATGACTTATTATTTTTTAAAGTAATAGCATAATCTTTATCTATACCAAATTGATTTGAACCTCTATTTTTTGCAATAGATATTAATGAACCTGTTCCAGACCAAAAATAATGATTATTTAAATTTACTAAGTTTTTATTGATGTTAGATTCATTTTCAATTTTTTTTGTATTATTAGATGTTTTACAACTTGCATATATCATATTTGAAAAATTTAATGGTTTTGTTGTTGTTATAGAAAATATTGTCCATTTATGATTGTCATCAGGTCTTTTAATAGTAATTGGAGTCATAGAATTTAATTCTACTTTTTTAGCATTTTGAATTGACTGTTGATTCCATATTTTTGATTTAATAATAACATCTCCTATATTTTCTTCTGAAGTAATGTTAATTTGATTGCAAGTATCTTTATCATAAAGCCATTGAAATACTACTGTAGAATTTTTTCCATTATGTTCATGCATTTTTACTACATCTTTATTGCAACCATAACAATTCTCATTTGGACTTATTAATGAACCTGCCCCGTCAAAAATAGATAAATTTTTATTATCTAAATCAATACTTGAATTTGATAAAATATTTGAATTATTTTTACCTTTAACAACTTTACTATAATTACTACAATATATTGAATCACACGATTTGATTTTAAAACAAATATCGCATCTATCAAAAATATTTGTATAATAATTAGAATATGTTGAATCAAGATAAAGATATGATGAACTACAAGTAGAAGAATAATAAATTTTATAAAAAAGACCATAAGTTGAATTATTCCATTTAAGATTAATATTCTGATTATTATCACATTCTATTGATAAATTTGTAGGTGCAGTTAGCAAATGATATATATTATTATTTTCTTCTCCACTACATACTCCTCCATGATGACTACATGTTCCTCTGCCTGTTGAACTTGAATAAGTTCCATCACAACAAGTTGTAGCTAAAGAAAAATTAAATATTAATAAAATAAAAAAAATATATTTATTATTCAATTGAATTCCTCCTTTTTTTATAATTTAGTATCTTAAATAATAGCCAAATTTAATTATAAAAGTAATAAAATATTTTTTATAAAAAATATTTTAAATCAATTTAAAAGTTAAATTTTATTATAAAATATGAAAAGAGACTAAATTTAGAAAAATACAGAAAAGATGAATTTCCTGAAAATAATTACTTTAAAAATAACGCCCTATCCTCTTATAATCTTATGTCTAAAATATAAAAAGCTCTTATTTTCATGGGTCG
>JALWFY010000150.1 GCA_027013815.1 Desulfohalobiaceae bacterium
TTGTGACAATCCAGTTTTGCAAAGCATCTGACAGTTCTTGAGAGATTGCTTTTGTATCGTATGTTTTCACATTGGCAAGGCTTCTAACATAAAAACCAGCCACAATTGCTGCTGCAATAACAATTACAATTAATAAAACTTTGTAAATTCTTTTCATAAGTTTTTCCTCCTTTTCGTTTTAAGTTTTAAATAAGTCTTTTCAAAATTCGTACATAGTTTCAACGAGGCAACACAATACACTTTATTTCGCATTTCATCCTCCATTTATGTGTGGAAATCTGATAAAATTATCCACTATAAAACGACCGCCATTAACATACGATACACCGTTTACATCGTACACTTTGCTAATATTCTTTACTAATTTATCCGTTTCTAATTTCGATAGTTCCTTTCCATTTATACCTCTTACCACAATAAATTGTGGATCAAGAGAGTCCCACTCTATTATCTGAGAGATTTTATTCGTTTTAGTGTCAAACAATATCCAGAGGTGCTTATAGTTTTCTGGCAGAGTTCCACTTTCACTTTTACCGTATACGACGGAGCAGTTAAGAATAAGAAAGTTCTTAAACTCACCAGAGATTTTGTCTGTGCCTCCACAACTAACGGGTGCACGATAAAAAGAAAGGGATTTAAGTTTTTCTTGAATATCGAAGATTTTTCCAATATAGTTATCAGGATTTATAATTCCGATGTAACGCCCACAGAGTGGGACATAAAATTTACTGCCAATAATTGATACATTGAAGCGATTCATAGGTGGAATACAGCCCTTAATCCCGCTTACTTCATTCCACTTATATGTGCCTTTCTCTAAATTAATCGTACAAATGAGAAAATGCCCTACACCTTCACTATCATAGTATAGAAAGAGTTCTTTAACTTCTTTTTTAGCTCTTTCATACAGGTAAGCCTCTCCAGAGCTAACTCCTCCGTGAAACATATTATTGTAAAGTGATATTTTAATATTTTTCTCCATTATTTTTTTCCCGTTGTCGTCAAAAACTCTGAAGGTAAAATCTCCATATTCTTCTTTCAAATAATCAGCACCTACATTCTTTTCTTGCTCTTGCAAGTTCTTTGAATAAGCATAAACGAAATCGTATTTAATTTCTTTACCATTTGAATATATTGCTGGAACTCGAGGATCATCGAACATCTTCAATTTCAAGAAATTCGGAATATTTTCTGGCTTGTGAACTTTGCTTGAAAGATAGATATAGTTTTCTCCGTCCCAGGACAATGGAGGACCAAAATGGCTAACCGGAAAATCCCAATCCCAAATCCCGGGTTTAGTGGTACGATTTGGTGGGGCAGTAACTACATACATAACTTTATTTGTCTGTATGATCTTTCCTTTAGTGATATCCCAATAATTCAGGTATGCCTCTACATCATTTGCTTTTTGATTAACAGAGAATGTTAAAAATGGGATAGAATTTTCAGGGGAAGTTTCTGTTTTATTACTACATCCGGGGACGAACAACAAGGTGATTAAGATTAGAAATAAAATAATAGCTGCTTTTTTCGCCATTATGGTGCAAACCTCCAGCAACTTACATGATAATAAAACCATTGAGAGGATTGAGGGTAATAGTGAAATTCAACATCATTTGTATGACCTGCAAAGAAATTATACCCATAATAATTAGGATAATCGGCTATAACAATGTGCTTTCTAATAATGTTTCCATATTGATCATAGCCCCAAAGTACCGAGACATCACCGTAACCTAAACTGTCGTACGAACTATCGATCCAGTCTCCCCTCTGTTTCATGTGATCTGTAAGGTCTCCAACATTAACCCAGCACCATGTACCGTTATATCCAGTTTTTCTAATGGAAGGATTCCAATAAGAATCAGCTTGCATTCCACCATAATACATTGCTTGAGAAACAAAGTCAGCACAGTTATTGCAAGCTAACTGTTCGTAGTACCCATTATGAATCTTTGTTAGAGGGTACTGAGAGTTGTTCCAATAGCTTATATTCGTATACTTAGAAACTGCCGGATTGTTATTTATCCAACAAGTAATTTGTTTGCTTTGAGGGGCTTCACTTGTGTGATCATCAGCATAATATGCAGCGTTAATACCATTATAAAAATTTTGATAAGTGCTATCAGGAGAAATTTGATTTGTGGATGTATTTGACGAATATAATTTATCAATTAAATTTTCCGCTTTTTTATAACCATTTTCTTCTTCTGTATTAGAGTTAGGTGTTGAAGGGGGGAACAAATTGTTTGCATCTTCCCATATTGGTCTACCTTTAGTAGAAACATCATAAAAAATCTCCACATTTTTTTTATCAATTGCTCCTTCAGATGTAAGACCGCATACGACCTTAAAAGTCCCATTTTCCTCGTGTATCTTCCCAATCACATTTTTAAATTCATCGAGTCTTTCTTTAATTGCTGATTCTACAGTGTTAATTTGGGCTTCAGTAAGTTTTGCTCTGTTTTCATCAAGATATTTTTGCATTCCTTTTAACAAAGGGGATTTTATTACATATTCTTCTAATGTTGCTTTTGGTACCATTTTTGCGTTTACATAAAAAATTGCCTCTACCTTCTTATCTTTAACTTTTACATCTTGAATATCATTTGCTAAAAAAA
>JALWFY010000151.1 GCA_027013815.1 Desulfohalobiaceae bacterium
GCAAATAATCCTTATTTTGGTGATAGCGTTTTTCCCATTCTATATCTCCATTGCTCTTGAGTTTCAAAACCCACATATCGTAAGTTCCATCATTAGAAAAAGATGCACTTTCTCCAGCAACGATGTACCCGCCATCAGATGTTTGTTGGATGGAATATGCCCTATCAGTATTGGAGCCCCCGTATGTCCTTTGCCATTCCAATTGGTCGTCGCTATCAAGTTTCAGGACCAAAATATCCGCTCCACCTGCACCAAAGCTTTCAGTCCACCCCGCCACGACGTATCCGCCGTCACTTGTCTGCTGAATGGACCGTGCTTCATCATAATAAGATCCCCCATAAGTCTTTGCCCACTCAGAGGCGCTGCCCACAGACGGAAATAAGACCCAAATCAAAATCATGAGAAAATCCAGGCCTATAACAAGGCTTAAATAGTTGAAATACCTTTTCATTTTTTTCTCCTTTATCCATATTTTATCTGTTGTCCCTTTTTTTCTTCCTGGTAAGAGCCAACCCGCAAAGACTACTCCCAAGGAGCAATATGGTTGCCGGCTCAGGCACAGGGGCAGCAGGCGCATGCTGGTTAAAGGAGATGTTGTCAATGGTGAATGAGTCCGGGGTAATCCAATCCCAGTCTGTCACTGTGAAGGCAAGTTCTACATCCTGACCTCCCCAGGTCTGGGCAAAGCTGGTAAGGTCCTGGGTGACC
The DNA here is from genome assembly GCA_027013815.1 of Desulfohalobiaceae bacterium. Classification (GTDB taxonomy): domain Bacteria; phylum Desulfobacterota; class Desulfovibrionia; order Desulfovibrionales; family Desulfothermaceae; genus Desulfothermus. Next base: position 709 of record JALWFY010000151.1, read on the forward strand.
CAGCTACCGTTTAGAAGATCGGTATCGGAAACACCACTGAGAAGGTCAACCGTGTCTGTGTAGCTGGTATCAGTCAGTTGGGCTGTAATACCGTCCTGCGTACTGTCTGTAGGTGTCCACTGAATCCAAAAAGTAATATCCATGGTATAGCCCGAGCCTAAAAGGCTATCTAAGGTAAAGTCTTGATAGAGGGATACCTGCCAGTAATTACTATCATTAGATACTTCGGCGACTCAATTAAAGGCAGGATCAGCTGACTGAAATAAATTAAAATGTTGTGAATCGGTATTCGGATCAACGGTCGTGTCCACAAAACTTGGATCGGTTAGCAGACCGCTCCATCCTGTGAAATCTCCTGTCTCAAAGTCGCCATTCTGAAAAGGAGCAGCTTGAACAATATTTGCAAAAATAAGCCCCCAGAAAAGCATTGCTAATAACAGTTTTTTCATAAATACCTCCTTTTTCTTAGACTTAAATAATGACACCTTTTGCTACCGAGTCAGATAGCAAATAGTCCCTTAACTTTTCTTCAATCTTAGTCGGTAATTCCCATATCCTTCCTAGCTCTTCCACTAAAAACCCCTTCAATTCCCTAAATAACATTTCCATCCTGAAACCATCTCTAAATACGCCTTCCTTAACTCGAATCCATACTCTCTAAATCAAAAAACATCCTCTCTATCTTCCATCTCTCCTTATACCTAGTATAACACCTATCTATACCCATCTATCACCTCCTCCGCTCTGCTATTCATATCTGTCCTGCACTCCTAGGGGAACAGGATAAAAATTACAACGTTTTTGAATAATTTTCAGCATAAATTATGCCAAGTCTTTTTTAAAAAGGATTTCTTTCAATTCCTCTGATTTTTCCATTATTTTTGGCCCTTAAATATCTTTTCACTTCAATCAAAAAGTGAAAAACTTTTCTCTCTTGAGAATTTTTTTTCTACTCTATTGGAATTTGCTTGGAATAAAGCGATCTTATAAAGCAGATTATAAATCATGAAGAGAAAAAATTTTTCATATTGTTCCCCAAAGGGGATGGCGGTGGTTAAAGGGGAGCTAACCACAAGGAAGGCTGCCGGGTAAACCAGGAAAAGGGGGACAGGCGAATAATGATTGACACTTCTTTACTGTACTTCATGCTTTTACCTCCTTTTGTAAATTACCTTGTTCTTTTTTGAATTATTCTTAACAAATGTATGTTAATTTGTTGAGTGGTTTTTGGGGCTCCACATCACAACAATTATTTTTCACAGAAAATCCTTATTAAAGACGTAAGTCAAAAACTGGAATAAAGTTCTACTTAAAGCAGAGCAACTCTGGGAGGGAGCCAGCGGGACTTCGTTCCGCTTTAGTGCTAACGTATATTAAGTTAATGCGGTACGCTGTCCGCTGGGCTGGTAATGTTATATAAATTTTTAATTAAATTTTTCAAAGAGTTTTGATAATTGGATTAAGATATCCAATGTAGTTTATCTTCCTATGCTATAACTTCTTCTATTTCAAATGGTAATTTTTCAATAATTAAATCTTCCAATTTTATTTTTTTACTTGCATTGTCAATATCTATAAGTACTCCTTCTGCTATTTCCTTAGTTTCAACACTGGTTTTTTCCGATATTCAGAATTCCTTATATGGACTAAACTCACCTGCCGCTATGGAACAAGCCCAAAAACCGCACCGAACTGGCGGTCTAGTGCACCTACTTATTGGACAAAGCCTCTAGAAGTGGCAGAGAGTTTCTATTGAAAATATTCATTATTTTCTGACGCAAAATTGAGGCATTAACAGTCCTTAAGACATAATAACTAGATTTCCCTTTCCTATCTATCAGATTAACTTCAACCAGCCTTTTCTAGCCATCTGTTAACAATTTTCTCTCTTACTTTAAATTCAGGTTCTGGTACTCCCCATTTCTTACGCCATTTTTTATTATCATGGTCCACACGATGTTCATCGACTTTTCCGCAGAGTTAATGGGAAAAATACTCTTCGGGTTTGATGTATTGTTGTTTTCCTATTTTTTACAATACCTTAAAGATGACTTGCAAGTATTTATAATTATTGGCTTGACATTGGAATTAAAAGATATATCATCCATAACTGTTATATTTAGAACTGACCAGTCAGTCCAGTAAATATAGGAGTATGTAGTAATGGGTACAAGGGAAAAGATATTAAATGCAGCCAAGGCCCAGTTTGCAAACAAGGGTTTTCATGGGACACTTATGTCTGATATTGCCCAAAGTGCGGGAGTTGGCAAAGGTACTATCTATCGCTACTTTCCAAGTAAAGAAGAGTTATTTGGATCTATTATAAATTCTCAATTGGAGAGTTTTGAAAACAGGATTAGAGTTGCAGCCAATTCAGGGGATAGTGAGAGGGACGTGTTAATGGATATAGCAAAAATACATTTTGAAGAATATAGAGCATCAAAGGAGGTAATAGAGATTTTGGTAATGGAGGGTTTAAATAAGATTGGTGATATTAAACAGGACTTTAAAAAAGGTATAGCTAAAATCGAGCAGATTGTATCTCAGGTGATTTCAAAGGGAATATATAATGGTGTATTTAGGGATGTTGACCCAAAAAGGACTGCAGTTATTTTTCTAGGACTTATATGGACTGTGTTAAAACATGGGATTGTTATGGAAGAGAGAGATTTGGAAAAAAAATATTTTGATACAATATTTGATATAATTTTTCATGGATTGTTATGTCCTGATTATTAATAGTTTATAACAAACTAAAATTCCGAAAACTGCAGGTTAAAGCGAAACGAAGTTTCGCTTTACTTTGGCCATTGGCCAAATTTTAAAATAAGGAATAAATCCTTATTAAAAAATATGCGTTAGCACTAAGCGAAACGAAGTTTCGCTAAGGTGGCAAAAGGCGCTAAAGGCTAAAGTATGAAGGATGAAGGCTAATTTTTATTCAGAATTCATAATTCAGAATTCATAATTTTAAAAACATGGCTTAGGATTTAGAAAAAACGTAAATTTTTTTCACGTTTTTGAGATAAAAAGCATAGACCTAATTTAAGGGGGATTATTATGAAGGCAAGGACATTAATAGGAGCATTGATTATACTTTGTATGGTTTGTTCTATTGCATATGCAGAGAGAATATATACCTTAAATAAGGTAATTGAGCTTGCATTAAAAAATAATACCTTACTCAAAGAAGCAATATATAATCAAAAGGCCGCTTTAGAAGGAAAAAAGAGCGCACTGTCTAATATGTTTCCCAAGATATCTGCTGATTATAACTATGTCCATTTAAGAGATGAGCCATTTGTATATTTTAAGCTTGGTCCAGTTACTCAAAAATTTGTCACAGGATATACAAATGCCTATTCTTGGGATGTGTCCATAGTCCAGCCAATATTTACTGGATTTGCCCTTATATCTCAATATGAAATGGCTTCGTTAGGTCTTGATAAGGAAAAATATTTTACAAAACAGGCAAAGTTGGATGTGGTTTTTGAGGTAAAGAGGGCGTATTTAAATGTATTGATGTGTAAAAAAAAGGTAGAGGTAATGGAAGAAGAGGTAAAGCAATTGAAGAGCCACCTGGAAGATGCCAAAAATTTTTATGGTCAGGGGATAATTCCTAAGAATGATTTATTGAAGTCAGAGGTGGCCTATGCCTTATCAAGACAAAAATTAGTTAAGGCAAAAAGTGAGTTGGAGATTGCAAAGGCCAATTTAAATCGTATAATTCATAGGAATATCCAGGACTTGGCTTATAGTGTACAAGATATACAGGGTCTGCCCATTTATTCTAAACAATTAAAGGACTTAATTAAAGAGGCATTAAAAAATAGGCCAGAGATATTTGTCCTTGATAGATCTATTAAACAGGCAAAAGTGGCAGTGAAGTTGGCTAGGAGTAGATTTTTCCCAACTATCTCGCTTTTTGGTAAATTTGAGAGACAGGGAGATGACATAGGTGCCACAGAGAATAGATTTACAAATGAAAAAAACTTGATGGTAGGAATAAATGCAAAGTGGGAATTTTTTGAGTCAGGAAAGAAATTTTTTGATGTGAAAAAGGCCAAATACCAGTTAGATGCCTTAGAACAAAAAAAGGAAACAGTTCAGGATCAGATATCACTTCAGGTAAAAAAGGCATATGAAGATCTAATAGTTGCAAGGACAAATGTGGATACAGCAAGACGGGCCTTGGAACAGGCCAAAGAGAATTTTCGTGTAACAGACGAAGGATACAAAGTACAAGTAAATACTTCTACAGATGTGTTAGATGCAAGGACATATCTCACAGAGTCTGAAATGAATTATTATGTGTCTTTATATGGTTATCACTTAGCCATTGCAGCATTGCATAGGGCCATAGGAGAGTATTAATTCTTTATGTTTTTGATTGAAAAATTTTTATATAAATGGCCCAAAGGAGCCTTTTAATGAAATCCAGAAAAATAATTCCCCTTATAATAATCTTTGTTTTATTGGGATTTACTGGTTTTAATATTTTAAGAAAATATAAAAAAAACAAACAATTGGAAAATGTCCATCAAGTAGTACCTGTTGAAGTGATTAGGGCAAGGAGTGGCTCCTTAGACCATGTAATAGGGGTTACAGGGAATCTAATTCCATTTTGGAGCGTAAAAATATATCCCAAGGTACCAGGCAAGGTGATTGAAGATATATATGTGGACAAAGGAGATGAAGTAAAAAAAGGGGAGCTTATAGCGGTACTGGAAAAAAGAGAAATAAATGCCCAATTAAAAGAAGCAAAGGCCAATCTAAAGGCATTGGATAGTCAGTTAGATTTGGTAAAATTAGATTATAATAGAATACTTAATTTGTTTAAGGCCAATTCGGTATCTAAGCAGAGATTGGATCAAATACAAACAAAATTAAAATCTATTCAAGCAAAATTAAAGGCTGCACATGCAAGAATAGAGTATTTAAGGATAATAAGGGATGATCACAATGTTTATGCAACTGCTGATGGTATAGTGGTTGAGAGGTTTTTAGATCCTGGAGCATTTTCTTCACCATCTATTCCAATTGTGCAAATTAATTATGAGAAAAAATTAAAATTAATTTCATACGTATCAGAAGATTATTTTATTTATTTAAAAAAAGGTCTTGTTGTAAAATTTAATGTAGATGGTTATAAAAATAAAATATTTAAAGGAAGGATTTCTTTTATATATCCAACCATAGATCCTATTACAAGGACCGTCAAGATAGAAGTAGAAGTGCAAAATAAAGATCTAACATTAAGATCAGGAATGTTTTGTCATGTACAAATATATCTTGGCAAAGACAAAGGTGTTATTGTGCCTAGAGATGTATTAAATAAGATACCTGCAACAGGGACCTATTTTGTGTATATCATAAAAGATAATAGGGCGGTCTTAAGAAACGTAAGCTTAGGAATATCTAATGGAAATTTAGTGATAGTCAAGCAAGGCATAAGTCCCGGTGAATTAGTGGTATTAACGGGTCAAGGTAGACTTGAATCAGGTAAAGAGGTCAAAATAGTAGGGCAAATTAGATGAAAATAACAGAGATAGCTGTTCAGCGTCCAGTTACTACTACTATGTTGTTTTGTGCAATTGTATTACTTGGCACTATATCTATATTTAAATTAAACGTGGACATGTTTCCAGATATAAGTCCACCAGTTGTTTCTATTTTGACTGCCTGGCCAGGAGCTAGTGCCTCTGATGTGGAAAAGGAAGTCACAAAGGTAATAGAGGATAGGGTAGTGTCAGTGAATAATTTAGATTCCATTACCTCTAAGTCTTTAGACAACCTGTCGGTAATTTCTTGTAAATTTAACTGGGGCACTAACCTAGATGTTGCTACGAATGACTTAAGAGACAAACTGGAATTGGCCAAGAGAGACCTTCCTGCTGATATTGAAACCCCTATTTTATACAAGTTTAGTAGTGCAACGGCCCCAATTATGTTTATGACTGTAACTGCTAAAGAGAATTGGAGTCGGCTATACAGAATAGTGGATTTTTATATTGCAGATGAACTGAGAAGGGTAGAAGGGGTTGGGGCAATTCAGCTTTATGGGGGGCTTAGACGCAGGATAAATGTGTATTTTGATCTGGCTAAGATAAATGGGTATGGCCTATCTATTTTAAATATCAATAGAATACTTGCCTCTGAGAATCTAAATATCCCAGGTGGTAGGATAAAGTCAGGTAATAGGGAATATTTTATCAGGGTTCCAGAGAGATATAAAAGTATAGAACAGATAAGAAATACTATAATAGGTGAATTCAAAGGAAGGCCCATTTATTTAAGAGATGTTGCCAATGTGGAAGATTCGTTTAAACCAATGGATTTAAATGGTTGGGGAGATGGTAAAAGGGCCATTGTGTTAATACTGCAAAAACAGAGTGGTAAAAATACTGTAAAGGTAGTTGAGAGGGTAAAGAAGAGGTTAAAAGAAATTCAAAAAAGATTGCCAAAAGATGTAAAGATTACTTTGGTCTCTGATACTGCAGAGGATATCCTAAAGTCTGTTAAAAACATGACAAATTCCCTCTTATGGGCAATTTTATTTGTGGTCTTGGCAACAATGCTGTTTTTAAGAGAACTTAGACCAGCACTTATAATATCTTTAATAATACCATGTTCTTTGATTATAAGTTTCATATTTTTGTTTTTTTATGGATATACAATTAATATAATAACCCTTATGTCGCTTGCTATAGCATCTGGAATGGTTGTAGACAACGGGATAGTTGTACTTGAAAATATATATAGATATCTGGAAAAAGGGGCTAGGCCAAATGTTGCTGCAATATTTGGTACATCAGAGATGGCTATGGCAATCACTGCCTCAAGCATGACCACTGTTGTTGTTTTTATTCCACTTATGTTTTTGGGCGAGCTTACGGGCATTATTTTTAAACAACTTGGTTTTGTAATTGTTTTTACCATATTGGCATCTTTAATTACAGCCTTAACACTCACTCCAATGCTTAGCTCAAGATGGTTAAGTTTAAATGATAAAAAACAAGGTTCCATATTTAAGATTTTATATGATGTTGGAGAGATAGGGTTTAATAAAATTGAGACATGGTATGCAAATCTCCTATCCTGGGCACTAAATCACAGGCCCATAGTAATTCTATTGTTTTTGTCGTTGTTTATGAGCAGTTTATCTTTAATTCCTTTTATATCAACATCTTTCCTTCCAGAAGTAGATTCAGGAGATGTGCTTATTGAATTTAGGCTCACAGAAGGCACAAGAATAGAACGTACAAATCATGTGGTAGATAGCATCTTTAAATTTGTTAAACATGATCTAAGGC
>JALWFY010000152.1 GCA_027013815.1 Desulfohalobiaceae bacterium
TCTCAAGTGAATGTATCATCAAGTGTTAATTTTACAATCACACTGAGAGTCCAAGTAATAACTTGAAGAGGAAACTAACGTACATATATTGTAAGTATACAGATAGACACGTGAGTTCCGTTCAGTACTGGTAACACTATCTGCGTCTCTTCACTATATGTCAGTGGTGTTCCGTTATATATGGTCGTTCCGTTACAAGTAATCGTGATGTTTAATGCTTGACAGCTGTGTATTAATGTCTGTAATGCGTATGATTGCGCCTCTGGCACAGTTTTTAGAGAACTGTAACTTCTCAGTATCTGCTCTATTACTGCTGGTAGGTCGCCGCTCTTGATGTATTGGTAAAGACACATTTTCACGCCGGGGACATCCGATACTTGGTAGGTGGATCCCTGTAGAAGTACAGTATATACGGTAACCAGGCCCGCAACAAGTATTATAGTTGCAAATACTATGTCTACCACATTATACATGTCTGGATTATCTTCGGATAACGATTTTAACGAGCTTACCTAGCCATATCAGTCCCTTCTCACCACCAGGGTAACATCTGTAGGAAGTCCTGTAGCTAGCAATAAGCCAGCATCTTGATCCAAGACACTGAACTATCGGTTCACAATTAGCTGGTATGGCCTTACTGTTACTGTATATTCCGCAGGGAGTGACGTATATGGGCTTAGTTAAGTAGAATCTTCCCGTGTAATTAAAACAAACTGGTGTGAGGACAAGAATAATGGAGTCCTTAATGTTTCCGACTCTGATCGAGATGGGTGTATATACTCGAAGCACGGTAAAGTTGCCTTGAGTGTAATTATAGATGTATATATAGGCATACTCAACTAAAACATTGTTTTCTAAATCAACTACCTTAACTTGTAGATATCCGTCAGATAAGTTTAGCATGCATCTAGCTAAACTACACACTGTTGCTGATGCTCCACTATGTCCTAACACTATCGATGCTATGACTATGCTCACCGATATCGCAAGTGCAAGAATTACAAGTTCTGCTGCAAGCGACCACATTACTATTACTATATTACTCTATGGGTCTGAGTGCTGTTAGCAGTTCTCGCTGTACCTCCTCTAGTCCACTCTTGTATAGCTCAACTATGTAGTTTCTCAACGTGTATGCATCAAGCTCAATGTCAGACTCAGCAAGCATGTCAATAAACCTGGTGAGGTCATATAGTAGCTGTCGTACCTCACTGACCGGACAATTATTCAGATCTGCTAGATCCTCAATGTATTCTTGTAATGTTTCCTCCCTGATCAGCCACTCACCACGTTCATAACGTGCAAGCTGCTTATGCTTCTCGTGCACAAAGTCTAGACTCCAGGCCTGCATCACTCTCGGTTTACGGTCTATGAAGCCACACATCACTCCTACTCTGATAGGCTCTAAGTCAAACTTGTCTGCTCTCTGACTATCCATTGATGCTGAGAGTAGTCTCTTCTCCAAGGTCTCCACGCTTAGTGCGTGAATTGTCGTTGCCGCGCCGTACGTAACCTTCAGTAGCTGTAGGAACGCATAGATCTCATCTGGACTTCTAACCTCGGCGATTATGATCTTTCTGTAGTTCTTTCGTAATGCTGCTCTAATGAGATCAGTTAGTTTGATCTCCTTGACCGTACCAGCAGTAGATGATCTTCTACAACAATGCCACTCTATGTACATTCCAGGTAGTTCTCTGATGTCTAGCTCTGGATCGTCTTGAATTATCCCCACAATACAGTTAGGCTCTACAAACTGTACTAGACAACCAAGTAGGCTTGTCTTTCTCGAACCCATAACTCCACCGACAACCATAGACATGGATATCGGAAAGGCCCAGTTAAGCGCAAGTATTGCACCCAGAACGCTACTCATGAAGCCCGACCTTACCTGGTCAATTAGTGTGTAGAACGCTCTCTTGTGTTTACGAATACTTATCTGAGTCATCGGCGCAATATATAGTCCCCTACTCGTAACGCTGATCCTCATTACATAATCTAGAAAGTCTATGCTGCCCTCAAGTATTGGGTTAGTTAATGTACAGGTCTTCTCAAGCTCACGCTCAAGAGAGTACCTAACTTGCTCTACCTCAGGAGTAGTATACTTGGCGGCGTACAAAAGGTCACCAACGTCATGAGTTACAGCACATGTTCTCTCATTAATGTTGATGTTCTTAACATGAGGGTCAAGAATAGGCGCGGTAAATATGCCGAAGGTGCACTTCTTAAATATGTGATACTTCTCTGCAGGTTCTAGATCCATTCTCACAAGCAGATCCTGAACAAGCTGGCTCGGTTTGAACTCCTCCTTGAGATAAACTTCGTACTTCTTCTCAGAAACTGGTTTCTCTTCTTCATGCTCAACAATGTACATTCCGTCCTCGACTCGAATGACAATGTAGTTTCCAAAAATCGTTCTGAATCTGTATCTAGTCCTTGTCTCAAATATCTTACTTAGCGTCCTTACCATAGAGATAACCTCTTTTAAAGATGGTTCTTAAAAAGCTACGACGTTAAATATGGGTAAAACTATAGCATTTTTTAGCGGCGAGAAAGGCGGTACTGGAAAGACAACGCTCAGCATACTGAGTCTAATATTTCTCTCCGAGGAGAAGTACAGAGTACTACTATTGGACATGTCTATAGACATGAATTATCTAGGAGTACTACTGAAGTCCTTGCCTAAGGACGTCCTGGTATGTCACTCGGAGTGTACAAAGTTCGGACTCTTTGATTACCTTCTAGGAAACTGTAGGTTTATTGATACACTTCACCAAATAAGAGGGACAAACGCGGTCATTGTACCAGCTGGAGATGTAGCAATAGATAAGATTCAAGACGTAGATTACAGGAAGATAGCACAGATCCTTGAGGCACTTAAAGAGAAAGATCTAGTCATAATACTTGATTTTCCAACACTGAGACTATATGAGCCTATAGCACAGTTGCTACAATTTTGCGATGATGTAATATTCGTTTTTGAATCCATAAAAGAACATATAGTATATGTCAAAAGACTGTCAGTAGCATTAAATAAGCTACTCGACATTGACAGAGACAGACTTAAGATAGTATTTAACAAGGTTTTACCCGACGCATTTAACACATTATCGCAAGAAGTGCTAGAAGATATACTGAGGCATGTCAAGAGTTGGTACAAGGTTACTTATGTACACGTTAAGTATAAAGTCCCTGCCAGCTTACCTGAAGTCCTATTAAAGAGATATATAGTCTACCTCCAAGACCCAGAAAAAAACATGTATTTAATAAAACAGATAGAAGAGCTAATGCTTCAACAAGGAAGACACACTTTCATAAAGTTTCTGTTAGAATAAACAAGGAATTAGCCAATATCAATATCAACCACGTTTGAGTCCCCCATAGAGAGCAATTCTCTTGTTCTTAGCTCTCTTATCTTGCTGTTAATATGTTCAAGTTCCTCGAGGAGATCTCTTATTGCCCTAATTACCTCCATTCTTCGCTTCTCTAACATTACCTCTTCACTATGAAACTGACGCGATGGCGTTTCTTTGTCTAACTCCTCCTCCGACAAAACGATCTTTTGATTACTCTGTGCTCGAGGCGAAATCTTCTTTCTTCTCTCCTCAAGCTCGTCGACTATTGATGCAATGTCCTTCAAGAACTCCTCGCTCATGTACTAATTCGCCGCTTTTTAAGCCTTCATCATCCTGAATACAAGGTTATAGACAGTCTCTCACTTCCTGAAATACGCCATTCAACATACATCATCGAGACATTTGACAGAATGTACGCTTCTTCTCTTAGACCTGGACAGAGCAATGTATCCCCATAGTAGACAACATTTGCAACAACAGCAATCTTGTTAAGGTCAAGTAGGCATAAAGATGACCCGTTAATCTTAATCTCTCTGACTCTCACAGGTCCATTAATGATGCAGATAGAGTCGTTACTAAATATACAATATAGGGACAATACCACCTGAGAGGCTGACACCGAGTGTAGAGACAACTTCGAAATTATCGTTGATACGTAAAGTGCAACAGCAAGCATGAACAGTAGCACTAAGAGAAAGGTTAACGTTAGCCTCATTTTTCCACGTTTTGACTCCTTTAAAAGGACGTATAACATATCATGAAACGATTCCTCAAGAAGAAGGAAGAGCAAAGCATACCAACAGACTCTAATAGTAATAACACGACGGTAGTGGCAGAAGCTAATAAGAGGGTGGCGACAGAAATAGCGGAAGAGCTGGTGAGGGACAATGCTGAGGCTGGCGTACCAGCTATAGAACCGGTCGAGGAAGAGAGAAGAGATGTTAGACAAAGAGACAGTATGACAAACAGGATCGCACAGTTAACTCACAGACAGCTTTACACATACCTTGCAGATAGGCTATCAGAAAATATGCTGCGTGAGGTTACAATAAAGAGAAGACAAATACTAGAGGAACTTAGAACGGCAAGCAGAGCAGAGTTACTCGACATAATCGACAACTTACTAGTGGTTATCGAGACCTTGCTCAGGATAATAGAGTTATCACTCACAGGATTAATTGGTAAGAGAGAGGAGAACATCATAAGGAGCATAAAGGAGTCCCTAGGTAGAAGCGGTGGTGCATCAGCAACAAATGAGGTAGCATTAGACGGAGGTTACCTAGATCTGTAAGTTCTTTATAAAAACTATAAAAATTAGATTAGAAAATTTTAATTAACCTCCACATAAAGAAATTATTCTTAGTACTACTATCCTACTGCCAACTCTGGTACAGGTTCCACTGTTGTTAATATAGTAACATATATAACCTGTCTTGTTAGGGTAAACGGGCACTATCTCTACGTTCACTCTAATATTACCCTGAACTGAACAATTAGATGGCATAGTATAGACAGTCACAATACTTCTCTCCCCCTGGAGAGTCTTCACTAGTTGTGTTAGAGTTATTTCTGACATATTTACAAGAACGCACCTTTCTGTGTTATTAATCAAAAGCCAAGGAGTTAACTCAAAAAAGTTCTTGCACGCTTCTCCTATAACTATGGTCTTTATAGCATTAATTATTACAAGATTTTTTCCATATATTACAAATTTTATGAATGTTATCCTAGCTCTTGGCAACGAAATGTAATTTATTAGAGATCTTCTAGCATATATAATATCGTTAATTGCTCTTAATAGCAGCTTATAGTCAAGTGCTGACTTAGATATTCTGAAGTAGTTCTCTGACAATAGCAGTGCGGCAGCGGATGCAACGATTATAGCTATGCACACAATGTAGAGAGCTATTGTTAGAGAGCTCATCTGGTACTAGGTTCTCTCTGAGCTTACTCAACGCATTTTTGTGCGATCTCTCTCAATATGTCAGATAGTCTGAGCATCTTCTGTCTAATATCTTCTGTAGGTCTGCTCTTGGCAGATATTGCGATATTAGCAGTCTCTCCTAGTTCAAGATCTCTTAATCGCGTTTCAGCTAGGATCGAGTAACATTCCGACAGTAAGTCGACTCCGACTTTGATAAGTTCTCTACATGAAAAGAATAGAAGAGGTCTACCCGTATTGTCGCTATTACTGGAGGTGTTCTCCTCGGATTTCTTCTTTAGGAACCTTTTCATGTCTCTAGATCTTCCTTATAAGGGAGCAATCTCTGAATAGGAAAACTATGTACTTTGGAGAACAGTTACCGAAGGTTAAAGAGAAGAAGACAAAGAAACCCTCGGTAACTCCTGAAGATTATGTGGAGTTCCTACTTAAGATAAGTAAAAGTGACACGCAGAGAAATGTGAGCTTGGTAGAGAGTAAGAGCAAAATAGAGCTTGAGGGAGTTAAGGAGGTAGAGCTTGAGATAGTGAGCTCAGAGGGTGACATACAGGAGGATCAAGAGGACATACTAGCTAGATCTGAGAACAGGATTGAGCGTTTTGGACCGGAGGAAAGCAATAAGAGTGAATGCGATTTAGTCTCTATTGAGAGGAATTCTCAGACTCAGAAGAATAGTGAGAAAGAGCAGGGTGTTCAGAGAGATAACGTGAGTATGAGTAGGGGCTTTGTGGAGACTTTTAAGAGAATATTTTCAAAGATTAAGAAATAGATATTTTTTAGCCGAGTATATTCGTTACTTACAAGTCTACTTAATTAAAGTTGCTATTTTTAAAGGCGTCGGTACACAAATTGTATTCTCTCCGCATTTTACACTTTCCGGCATAACTACAGTTCTTATTCCAGATAAGACGCACTCTCTTCCTTCTCTGCAATCTGCCCCAGCTATGGTAATGTTCTCTACCGGCCTGCTAAATATTAGTATCATTTTTCTCCCATTAATGCGCACAGAGCTTACTAAGGCGCTAAGTGGTACTATGTTAATTCCATACTTAAGTAAGACTTTGCCTGTGGTGTTAGCTACCAGCTTTATTGTACATCTATTACTGGTCAATGTAAGTAGTTCTGGGACGAGCGGCAAGTTAACTATGATAAATCTATCGCTAAGTATTGCTGGAGCGACGAGTCCAAAGTTGCTGCATCTCAGTACTGCCTTAACATAGTTATTATTAAGTATATATATCATGTCTGATGATACATTGGTTAGATTAATCATTATTATCAGTTTATTGAATGTCACATTGGCCAGAACATTACCACTCAGTTTCAAGACCTCGATACTTCTACCTACTTCACGTTCACTACCATTGACCTCAACGTTCAGAACCATCTTGTAGTTTGCAGAGTCTGCGTTCTCCAGTCTAAATGTGAGATACGTGTTTCTTGGAGGTATTACGAGTATAGTGTTGTTCTCTGTAACATTTACCTTACACAAGATTTTCACGATATTTCCTTCAATGACGCTGTTACAGCTTTCTGCTACTGAAGGTAATGTTACATTTGGTACAATGCTGTTTGATGTTACCACTTCAGGTATAAGATTCTCGCTCTCGGGTATTATAGTGACATTTATGTTTACTGGAGCTCCGCTTTGAGGTAAATTCTCTAGCTGTAGTCTCACTATCAGTTTAATTAGCCTGTTTGCAGTATGATTTGTTATGTTGAACTCTAGCATGTGTTGACCAAATATAGGAGATGTAACGTTAACTTCGAGCTGTTTTATCACTGTTGCTGTTGTTAGACTAGTAGTGTTAGTGTTGTTTTCTTTCTCTAGAGCTCCGGCTATATTGGCGTTACTCTCATTCAGCAATAGGTTGACTTTCATTTCTCCTCTCTCTACATACCATATACAGACTTCTCCTTTCATACCGTTGACAGTCACGTTTAATACCTCATCCGCGGTACGGCAGATCTCCCTAAGGATTCTTGTTGCTGTTTGCTGAGCTAGCTTCCTTAGACTTATACATCTAGGTCCTATGAAGGGTATAAATACCCAGTAGCAAGGTACATGTCCGTAATACCATAGTAAGGCTACTGCAAGTCCCGTCGTGTAAAATGGCCTGGTGTTAAAGCCGCTAAGTACAGCATAATAGCCGTTTCTATAGCTGCATGAGCCTACAGGGGCGTTATTACTATAGAGACACAGCATTTGACTTATTGGAATCATTATGACACCCCCTGCAGAGGCAACCCATCCAGCATATAGATGTACGTGGATGTGTAGTAGGTCAAGGACGCTCCATCCCTCTCTCTTGACCTTGTATTTGTACTCATATTCACGTTCATATTCATTCTCTGTGCTTACAGTCTTCTCATATTCCTCCTTATGTTCGGTCTCGCTCTCCCAGTTATTAGTCTCTATCTTTATTTTAGTTTTATTCTTAACTTTCACTTCACTTTCTTCACTCTCTATCTTTAACTTATATTTCACTTTAATCTTACATTCTAGATCATCTATCTTGTCTTCAATATACTTCAAAATCTTACTAACACGCTTTACTGAGTTAACAAAGTGTTCAAGTATAGCAGCTAAGTGCCATAAGCCACTAGTCTCCTCAAACTTCACGCATTTGCTACATAATGATGCATGGTGGCAGAAACAGTGAC
>JALWFY010000153.1 GCA_027013815.1 Desulfohalobiaceae bacterium
CTGAATATTCTTCACACCACTACTTATCAGTGTTTCTATTAATCTAATTTTGGTGTTAAAAGGGATGTAGGTAGGGAAAGACTGGAGCCCATCTCTTGGGCCCACATCTGTTAATACAACAAAGGCAGGTAAATTACTATAGTCCATTATACGCAGCTTAGTTTAGTTTTATAAACATTGTTATTTTTAACATAATATGGTTCTATTTTATACAACCGTTTCAGTTTTGTCAAGATAATCATAAAGATATACTATATACCATCATATATCCTATAAAATCTTGCTTAGATGCACAACATAATAAGGGATACAAAAAATCATCAAAGAACAAACAAAAAATTAACTTGACAAAACAATAATATGGGTCTAGTTACAACTTTTGTTTGTGGGCCATTAGCTCAATTGGCAGAGCAACGGACTCTTAATCCGGAGGTTGAAGGTTCGACTCCTTCATGGCCCATAAATAATAATTTTAATAAAAAATGCCAATCTCAAAGATTTGAGGTTGGCATTTTTTATATCGTCTTTGGCTAAAAACAATAAAAATTTCATCCAACAATGGAAGTATATCTAATTTTTCTTAAGGTACATATATAGAAGTCAGATAATAAGTCATACCTCCCCTTCTCACAAATAAATTTACAGAGGAATTGGGATAGCTAGCGAATAGAGGATTTAGATCTAAATTACCATTTTCGTCTGTATATAATTTTTTTTCTGACCCAGAAAGAGGAAATTGAACAACAACCTCAATCCCCTTGGCAGGAGAAGGTGCCCCACATTTTTTAAACTCTCCTGTAGGCACATAACCCTTATCTACAACTTTTTTACTGTTTTGGGCCACAGCATCTGCAACCACCCAGTCTACTAGTCCAAGACCAAATATAGGGAGTTCTACTAATGCAGCAAGGGGGCCCCTTGTCTGCTTTTTTTGGACAACAAACACCCGTTGCTCTTGTTCACAAATAGGAATTTGAATAACACGATAAATGTTATTCTCAATTGGTTGAATATTAAAATCATAGCTAATAACTGGACCTAGTTTAACATCACCCTTTTTTACAAATGTCGTAGGGGGCATTACTGATGTTATGACTGTAGCACAAGAACTTGTAAATAAGAAACATACAATTAATAAAATAATTTTAATTTTATCTTTTAAATTCATATTTATGTCACATTCTAAAAAATAGGATACATACCTTTGGAAATTATTATCTCTCTACCTCTTTTAGATAATGCAGCATTTATAAATTCCTTTGCATTTCTGTTTGGACGCCCTTTTGTAACAAAAGAAAATGTCTGAAAATAAGGATAGTCTTTATCTGTAATAGATTTACTATTGACTTTCAATATCTTAACTCCCACTTTATTTTTCAACGCACCATTTGAAATAAATCCAATGCCATTTTTCAAGTTAGCTACCAGTTTGATAACATTTATAGATAAATAGGATTGAAAATCCCAGGAAATAGGCAGTTGTTGAAGCACTAGTACTTGAAAATTCTTATACAATGCAGTCCTTGTATTTGGAATAATAGTATAAATCTCTTGATCAATTCCTCCAATATCATTCCAATTGCTAATCTGTCCTGAAAATATCTGCCTTATCTGATAGGTAGTTATATTTTCTATTTTATTATTTTTATTTACAATAATAGCAAGAGGGTCTTTGGCAAAAGGTATCTCCACATATCCTTGTTCTATATATTTAACTGGCAATTTAAAGGCCACACAGGCCAGATCACTAAATCCATTTATAAGTCTTTGAAGGGCAGTATTTGAACAACATATAAAAACCTGGACTTTTATATTGTGTTTTGCTTCAAACTCCTTAATAACATCCATACCAAAACCATCTGCAATTTGAGCAGAGGTAGAAAGTCTCAGAATCTCCTGAGCGGCCGTACAGGAAGTATATAGAAAAAATAAAATTGGGAGTAAAAAGATTATTATTTTTCTCATCGAGTTAACTCTCCTTTTTGTTTTTTGTTTTGTAAAGTATATTTTTATATCATAAAAATAAAAAAATCAAATTTATTTATAAATTTTCCATTCATTTCTTATTGGCAAGCAATTAGCATTTTGATAAAAATCTCACTACACATATTAAAATTCAAAATCAACAAGGACTCTCTTATAAATGAGGATAAGTTGTATATCGTTAATAGGCATGCCTGGCTCAGGCAAATCTACTTTAGTAAAAAAATTGGCTAATTCTTTGAACTTTGCCTGGATAGACACTGATTTAGTAATTGAATCCTGGTTTGGGACTACCCTTGAAGAAGTAAAAAAATCCCTTGGGAATCAAGGTTTTTTAAGAGCAGAGGAAAAAATAATTTCTAATATTTATGTAAAAAAATGTGTAATTGCCACGGGAGGGAGTGTAGTTTATAGTAAACTCGCAATGAAAAGGCTAAAGGACCTAGGGCCCATTGTCTATTTAAAATGCAACCTCAAGGATTTAATAGAGCGCATATCAAGAAAACCTAATAGAGGATTGGTAATTAAAACTGGACAGAGCTTTGAAGATTTGTATAGAGAGAGAGTTGTATTATATGAAAAATATTCTGATTTCCAAATAGAAACTGACAAATATGGGATTGATCAATGTATTAAATTAATAAGAGGTTGGCTTAATGAAGAAAAAAAATAAATATAAAAAACAAGATTTAGATCAAAAAAAGAGTAGAATATTTGCTGAATTAGAAAGATTGTACCAAAAAATGGAAATGGCCTATAATGAGATAGCATCTAGGTTGGGCCTAAAATGTAGCGAATGTGAGGACAATTGTTGTGTGAGCTACTTTCAACACCACACCCATATTGAATGGGCATACTTTTTTAAGGGACTTAAAACCTTATCACAGGACAGACAAAAACAAATAATTTCCAGGGCCAAAGAGTATGTAGACCTATCTAAAAAAGAACTAGAAAAGGGTATTAGACCTAAGATCATGTGTCCTGTAAATGAAAATGGGCTATGCATATTATACAAATATAGGCTCATGATATGCAGACTCCATGGAATTCCAAACACTGTCAAAATGCCAAATGGGATTACCAAAAAATTCCCTGGATGTTCTATGTGTATAGCACTTACTAAAAATTCCCCATACTTTCCCATAATGGATAGGACACCATTTTATCAGGCACTTGCAGACTTAGAAAGGAGATTTACAAAACTATTAAAAAATCCTATACCAAAGGTTGATTATACCCTTGCACAGATGATCTTATTAGGAGCACCAAAGTGAAGAAATTACTCCTTGGGATATATATTTTCATTTTTATAACGTCTTCATGTACCACCTTAAGGGTAAACCATTTAAGAAAAAATCCATGGGTTATAGACAAGCCTCAAGTGCTTGAGATGAATTATTTGGAGTTTCATTATACTATTTATCATATGAATGAGAGCGTCTATGTTATTGGAAAAGCTTATCCTATTTTTAAAAAACTTCCCCCATGGGGGATATGGATAGATGAGATATGGCTTGGAGTGTATTTAAGCGATAGCCACGGAAAGGTCCTTGCTCAAGATATAAATATACTCCCTCCTCAAAAGATTAGTAAAAGTGGATTTCCTTTTAACTTTGTAATAAAACCCAAAAAGTTTGGATCACCTGGGCCTATTTACATTACTTTTGGATACCGTTTAAAAATAACCAATTTTCCTTTTCAAAAACACAAAGTAAAACCCAAAATATTCTTCGCTATAGAACAGGCCCAAGACATTCCCTAACCTTCCTATTTATACCTATAAACAATCCGCCCCCTTGTAAGGTCATAGGGGGAGAGTTCCACTTTTACTTTGTCTCCAGGGAGTATCCTAATATAGTATTTCCTCATCTTCCCTGAAATATGTCCTAAGACCTCATGTCCATTCTCAAGTTCTACTTTAAACATGGCATTGGGCAAGGCCTCTTTTACAATACCAGTAACTTCTATGGATTCTTCTTTTGCCATAAATTACTCCTTACTTTTATATGATTTCCTAAATCAAACTCATTAACCAATGAATTCTCCTGGGAATCTATAGGTCCACCCACTGGACTCCTATCTCTCCTATATTTGAAAACCTTATCTTTACATATCCCTGTTTATGTCCCTTGGGAAATGTAAAACTCCCTGGATTTATAATATACTTATCATCCCCAACCTGTTTAAAAAATCTGGTATGGGTATGACCAAAGAATATAAAATTTACATCCTCAGGAAACCTTGAGGTAATATCTATTTCAATACGAGAAAAGTCAAGGTCATATCCATGTAATATTCCTATTTTTATGCCTTTAAATTTTATTACCAGTTGATGATTCAAATTATGAGCCCAATAACCAGAATCCATATTTCCTGCAACACCCAAAAAATATGGATGTGAATTTAGATATGCCCATACATCTTCAGAGGTGTAATCCCCGCAATGCACCAAGATATCAGCTTTAGAAAATTGAGTGTCGTATTCCTTCTCTAATATATAATCTGGCGATGAGAGGTGGGTATCAGATATAACTACTATTTCCAATATTTGACTCCTTTAACTACCTTTGACTGAAAATAAAAGTTGAAATCTTCTTGGTCCTCTGAAATCCTTCATTACATCCCTATAAGGTTGTCCTTGTCTTAGCAACTCAATTATTTGATTTGCAATAATAGGACTACCGTCTACTCTATCTATCTCTATACCAATAATATCTCCTTTAACAGAAAGCTCAATGGTAAGCAGGACCTTACCAATACCTTCTATTTCAGTCCTTTGCCACATGCTATTTATTTTTTTTTTAATACAACAAGTGCCCTATACATTTTCTTGTCCTTTATGGGAGTTGTCAAATATCTGTCACTAATATCAAATGGCTTCCCATTTACATACATAGAAAAACTAACTTCAATTGGACTTTTACCTTTATTTTTTTGTTTTTGTTTGAAAATTCTCTTCCTATATTCCCTAAGCTCTATTTCAAGTATTTTTTTGTCCGAAGAATCACTAGAAATCAATATAGGAAAGATCAAAAGGGAATGTATAAACACAGACATTATAAGACTAATTATCAAAAATCTATTCCTTCCCATTTTTCCTGGACCACCAGTTATCATCTACCCCTTCAAACCACCAATCTGTATGATCAGTCTCAAGTATCTTTTCCGCCAAACTCCTCCCAATATCAGTTCTCAATCTCTCTAAGGCATATTTTAACCATTTCTCTGCATAAGGATTTCCTAAGTCATGTTCTTCTTTTAAATTCAAAATCAAGTCTAGTTGGTCTGCATCATGTGCTATTTCAGCTTCCTTTGAACTTACTCCCTCTAATTCATTGATCAAAGGGAGGACTATGTCCTCTAGACCTGTATCTTTAAAGGCATCTGCAAGGGCCTTATCCACCTTCGCCTTATTATATCTCCTATACACATAATTAAAATCCCCTGTACGGGCCTCGTGCATATCATGAAATAAACACATAATAACTATCTTCGACCAATCTAATCCCTCCTTAATTCCCAAAATAAATCCAATAATTGCAGTACGATAAGAATGTTCAGCCACATTTTCCTTGCCAGAGCCCAAAAATTGATACCCTGTCCTAGGAGTCTTTTTAAGCATTCCCACTTCAAACAAAAAATTCGCCAACCTCTTTAATACCTCCCCATTATCTTTTATTTTCATATTCTTGCTCCTACTGCTAATTTGCATATTACAGCTTATGTCTATTAAAAGTTGTTCTTATCTCCCACAGCACTTTTTATATTTTAGTCCACTACCACATGGGCAAGGATCATTTCTTCCTATCTTTTTCCCTTTTCTCTTATACGGCGTCTGTTTTACTCCTTGTTCTTCATCTGAATATCTTAGGTCCTTTGTCTGATCCTCATGTTGTAAATCTGCTTCTGACACTTCCTGGAATCTTATATGAGTAAGTGCCTTTATAGTACTCTCTTTTAAAAGATAGATCATCTCCTGAAATAATTCAAAACCTTCTTTTTTATATTCCTGTTTGGGATCCTTCTGTCCATATCCTCTTAATCCTATACCCTCTCTTAAATAATCCATATTAAGTAAATGTTCTTTCCAAAATCTATCCAGATTTTCCAATAGAAAAAATCTAAGTATCTCTTGGTAATGTTCTCCTGATTTCTCTTTTAATTCGTATATTATCTTTTTTATTGCATCTTTAACTTCATCTTTATTCGGTATAGATTCATCTTTTAAATCAAGCACCCTATCTAAATCAAAAATTTCTTTTAGTTTTGAATTAATAATAGATATCTCTTCATCATCAAGCTTATCTTTCTTCTCTTCTACATCATAATAAATATCATCTAATATGTCTTCTATAAATTCAAAAACAGTAGTCTCAAGTTCATCAGAGACCATCCATTCCCTTCTCTTTTTATATATTACCTCTCTTTGTTGATTTAATACATTATCATATTCCAGTAATTGTTTTCTTATATCAAAATTTTGTTCTTCAACCCTTCTCTGAGCATTTTCTATGGCCTTTGAAATAAATTTATTTTCAATGGGTTGTCCTTCCTCTACACCTAGCTTGTCCATTAGTGATGCAATCTTCTCAGATCCAAATAATCTCATAAGATCATCTTCTAGGGACAAATAAAATCTAGAACTACCTGGGTCTCCTTGTCTGCCTGACCTACCCCTTAGCTGATTATCAATTCGTCTAGATTCATGTCTCTCAGTACCAAGTATATGCAATCCCCCAAGTTCTCTAACTCCTTCACCTAAGACAATATCTGTACCCCTTCCAGCCATATTAGTAGCAATAGTGACTCGTTTTTTTTCCCCTGCCCTTGCCACTATTTCAGCCTCTCTTTCATGGTGTTTTGCATTCAACACCTCATGGGGTATTTTCAATTTCTTCAATCTACGAGATATGAGCTCAGATTTCTCAATAGAAGTAGTTCCAACCAAAACTGGTCTTCCTATCTTATAAAGTTCCTTTATCTCTTCTACAATGGCATTGAATTTTTCCTTCTGGGTTTTATATATCACATCTGGATAATCTATCCTGATCATGGGTTTATTAGTTGGGATTACCACAACATCAAGATCATATATCTCTTTAAACTCAACGGCTTCTGTATCAGCAGTACCAGTCATACCAGCGAGCTTATTATAGAGTCTAAAAAAATTCTGAAAAGTAATAGTGGCCAGGGTCTGATTTTCTTCTTGTATCTTTACCCCTTCTTTTGCCTCAAGGGCCTGGTGCAATCCATCGCTATATCTGCGCCCTGCCAGGACCCTTCCAGTAAATTCATCTACTATGAGCACCTCACCATCCCTTACAATATAATCTACATCCCTTTGAAACAAATAATGCGCCTTTAATGCCTGTAATATATGATGTTGATATGTAATATTTTTGGGGTCAAATAAATTCTCTAGCCCCAATATCTCTTCACAATGTTGCACCCCCTCTTCTGTTAATAATACTGTCTTTATCTTTTCATCTACTGTAAAATCCCTATCTTTTTTTAGCTTTGGGACTATTGCATTTATCTTTTTATAAAGGGTAGTAGATTCATCTGAAGGCCCAGATATTATCAAAGGAGTCCTTGCCTCATCGATTAAAACTGAATCTACCTCGTCTACTATGGCATAATTAAGTTCCCTTTGGACCAATTGTTCAGGATAAAATTTCATGTGGTCCCTTAGATAATCAAAACCAAGCTCATTGTTAGTACCATATGTGATATCACAACCATATGCCTTTTTTCTTTCTTCGTCCTCCATATTTGACAAAATAACCCCTACATTGAGGCCCAAAAATTTATAAATGCTCCCCATCCACTCAGAGTCTCTCTTTGCCAGATAATCATTGACTGTAACCAGGTGGCAACCCTTGCCCTCCAATGCATTTAAAACAAGAGGCATGGTAGCTAC
>JALWFY010000154.1 GCA_027013815.1 Desulfohalobiaceae bacterium
GATTGTCTCTATTGATCCTATCTAGAAAAATTATACCAGGATCTCCTGTCTCCCACGCCTTTTCCACCAATAAATCAAACACCTCCCTTGCCTTTAATTCACCTTTTTTCTCCTTTGTATGAGGAGCAATTAAAGGATATGTTTTATCTTCTAAAACTGCATCCATAAAAGTATCTGTTATAGCCACAGAAAGGTTAAAATTATTCAATTCCCCATCTTTTTCTTTTGCCCTGATAAACTCAATAATATCTGGATGGTCTACCCTCAGTATACCCATATTTGCGCCTCGTCTGGTACCTCCCTGTTTCACCTGCTCAGTGGCAGTATTGAATATTTTTAAAAAGGATACTGGCCCAGACGCCACACCACCAGTAGAACCTACCCTACTATTTTTTGGGCGCAACCTAGAAAAAGAAAATCCAGTCCCCCCTCCAGATTTATGAATCAGGGCAGCATATTTAACTGCGTCAAATATCCCTTCCATAGAGTCTTCCACAGGCAAGACAAAACATGCAGCAAGTTGTCCCAATTCTGTCCCAGCATTCATAAGGGTTGGGGAGTTAGGCAAAAAATCTTTTTCAATCATCAATTTATAAAACTCTAGGGAAAGTTCCTTAGCAGTGTATGGAGAATCTTTGTACCTCGCTTCTACTTCACCTATACTTTTCGCTACCCTCCAAAACATCTCTTCTACAGATTCCTGTGGTTCTCCATCTACTCCCTTTTTTAAATACCTTTTTCTCAAAACTATATTTGCATTTTCTCCAAAGTAGGCACGTGGTAATTTAATTTCTTTGTTATATTTATTCATAACTCCCTACCAAATAAATTTTATATAAAAACACAATAAAATATAGGGTACTAAACATGTATGCATAAATAGCTATAGAATAGCTGCATGGTTTCCAGGACTCAACTCAATAACAGACTCCTTAAACTTAATAAGGATTAAGGGCCCCAATACCCAAAATATACATACCTAAAATCCAACACCCAGAACCCAAAACCTCACCTAATATCTATGCTATTAAGTTTATATATAATCATCACTCATTATTGTCCATTGTGAAGATTGATACAAACAAAGAGGAAAATTTCTTGATTGGGATTTCTTAGAGATTAAACAACTAACTTTTTAATTAATTCTCATTTTGCAATGGAAAATCAAGTCTCAAAACTTGCCTCTACTACCAAGCTTCCTCCTGAACTGAGACTAAAAGGTATAGCTAGGATAGGGGCATTTGGGATATGCTCCAAATCTTTACCTTTACCAATTATAATCTTAGGTGTACCAGCCTGAAACTTCTGCCCTTGTTCCGACAATTTAACCCTTGCCTGACCAGCTATCATATTAGTCAGTTCTCCTACTGCATCTACAATCTCGTCATTTATCTCTGTATAACTCTCAAAGAGCATGTTATTCACTATAGTTAGGATTGCATCCTTGGAAAGGGTAAGAGAAATTACTCCATTTGTGTGGCCTGAGATGTTTATTATCCCTGAAATATCTCCAACAGATGTCCCATGCTTATTAAGATAAGGCCTACCTGGCTTTACCTTTACATTGGCCATAGTCTCAAGCACATTGATTACTGCGCCTAAAAATGGATTAATAAAATTAACGTCATAACTCTTTGTCATAATTCAACTACCATAAAATTAAATAATCCAAGCCTGCCCAACATGCAAACTTGGATCAAAGGTACCGACTAATTAAAAATCATGCAACTGAAATATATGCCCTACAGAATTGCAGCAACAAGGTCCTGCAATACCTTGATGTGTTTTAAGACAATTGGCTTTAATTTTTCTATTTCTAACCCTAATTCATAAAACACCTCATCTTCCATTCCTGGGATTACAAATGTACCTCCTGATGCTATGGCTACTGCATTGGCCATATTATCAGCTAATTGGAGGACTATCGCCTCTTTTTTATTAGTGGCATCATATGGCTCATGATGATGCCCAACTATATCAATTAAAGATGGTGGGAAGTCCCAATTTTTCATTATCAAATTGCTTATAGTGGTATGGGTGAAGCCTAAGACACACTCTTCTGCTTCTACAACAGGCACCATATTCTCACGTGCAAAGATTAGGGCCTCAACAGAGGAATAAGGCATATTTTTAAAAAGTATCAATTTGCCAACATCATGCAAAAGACCTGCTGTAAACATCATTTCTTGATTGATCCCTTGGAGTTGAGATGCAATCAACTTTGCAAAAACTGCGCAACTCAAAGAATGTCTCCAAAACACGTCCATATTTATAAGTTCAGGGGGAATATCCTTAAAATATCTAATTGCAGTGATCCCCAATGCCAACGTGGATAATTCCTCCTCGCCTACCAATGAGACTGCACGTTCAATGGAATCCACCTTTTGGGTGAGGGCAAACAGAGGGCTATTTACTAATTTAAGGAGTTTTGTAGACAGGGCAACATCTGCACTTACAGTATCAGCAATTTCTTTGGCAGAACTGGTAGGAGATTTCAGTACTTGTTTAAGTTTAAAATATACATCAGGAAATGATGCCAGGGACAACTCATGTTTGATAATATCTTGGGGAGACCCCATATCCTTAAAAAATAAGTCCTTCATCCTCTCTACGTTTTTGGCCCTAAGTTCCTCTTCACATGGTGGTTCCCACCCCTTATTTAGAGAATTAATTACAAGGGCCACTACTATTTTATATAACTCACTAAATACCTTACTATCTGGATTTACATACATAAAAAATTTAAACACATATTCCTGGGCAAGGATCTCCATCAGCCTTTTTTCTTCTGCTTCAGAGGAACCTTCTATATACACATAGTCAATCCCAGCGTCTATTAAAACCTCTTTTTCTTTTTCTGTAAGGACAGTGTCTTTGGAAAAGAGTTCCGACCCATCTAGCCCTTTCACTGACTTGGCTAATTTCATCCCAGGCACTACATATTCTACACAAATCCTTTTCACTACATTACCCCCTAAAATACATACCCTTAATCATTAATTCTTTTGATAAACAATACCACCAGGCTTAAACACAGGCTTAAAAAGTTTGGTCAACCTATGAATGCTCTCAGAATATCCCAAAAAAAGATAACCATGGTCCATGAGGTTATTATAAAAATGATTCAAGACCTTTTTCTTCATCTCATCGTCAAAATATATTATCACATTTCTACAAAAAATAATATCTGATGGAGGAATCCTTTTAACTGCAAGGTCGTCATTCAAATTTATCAATTGAAAAGAGACCAGTTTTTGCACCTTTGGATGAACGCGATACCCTGTTGCCTCTTTAATAAAATATTTTGACTTCATATTATCAGGTGTAGTTCTAAGGGAATGGTCGTTATATAATCCCTTTTTGGCCCTAAACAAAACAGAGGGAGAAATATCATTTGCAGTTATTTTTATATCCCACCCTATAATAGATACCTTTAGGGCCTCATGTAATATCATTGACAGGGTATAAGGTTCTTCTCCAGAAGAACAACCAGCAGACCAGATTCGAATAGTCTTTTTACCTTGTTGTTTCTTTTTCTCTAGTATCTCAGGTAAAATGGTATTTTTGAACATGGTAAGTTGCTTGATATCCCGAAAAAAACTGGTTTCATTAATAGTTATGAGTTCACACAGTTTCTTAAATTCACTCTCTTTCTGAGGAGAAAACTTTAAATACTTTATATAGTCAGAAAAGGAATTCATTTTGAGTTCCAATACCCTTTTCCCTAATTTATTTTCTACTAAGTATTTTCTCCTCTCAGGTATAGCTATTCCTGTCTTTTCATATACAAAGTCAGTGAGTTCCTTAAATTCTTCCCGGGATAGATTCGGGATCTTTTTCCTTAAACCTAATTTCCCTAATGACATAGTTCCCATACTATTTGTCCTGCCTCCTTAACTATTTTCTCTGCATCCCTGCAAGCCGAGTTTTCATACCTGCTTGGTAGATTAAAACATTATCGAAAAAATAAGTTTTTATCAACCAATAATCAAATATTTCGTTCAAAATTTATGTTGAAAATATATACAAAAAACTTTAGATTCTTGGAGCACTAAAAATTGGATACACAATCTTAATCAACTATATAAATGAATAACGGACCGGAGGGAATAGGATGTCTGATCCTGACAGTCCAAGGGGTTTACCCAATATAAAAAAAATACCAGACCTATCTCCTGGCCACAAGAGTAATTTTCATCCTATCTTTTAATGGTAAGAAGTTCCTGCTAGGGCCAGGGGAGAGGTCTTGGTTCTAGCAGGAGGTAGATCATGACCAAAAATCCTCTCTTAGTTCCTGAAATAAGGGAATATTTATCCAAAAAAGACAAAAAAGCCATAAGGGAATTTTGTAAAAGTACACACCCAGGGTTAGTAGCAGAATTTATATCTCCCTTATCTTTAGAAGAGATATGGCAAATCTTAAAGGATATTGATCCAGATATCCGAGCTGAAATATTTAGCCATCTAGATTTGGAACTCCAAATAAAATTAACTGAAACTCTATCTAGAAAAGAACTAGCTCAGCTTATCTCAGAGATGTCCCCAGATGATAGGGTGGACCTTTTAAAAAAACTGCCAGAACAAATCAAAGATGCACTTTTGCCAGCAATAGCTCAAGCAGAAAGAGAAGATATTAGGAAATTGTCCTCTTATCCAGAGGGGTGTGCTGGTGCAGTAATGACTTCTGATTATGCCACACTCCCTCCAGATATCAAAGCACATGAAGCCATTGAGAGATTAAGGCATGAGGCACCAGACAAAGAGACCATATACTATTGTTATGTGGTTGACGAAAATAGGCGTTTATTGGGATTTGTGTCACTAAAAGACCTAATACTTGCAAAACCTGATACCTTGGTCAAAGATATTATGAATAAAGACCTTATATACGCCCATATATCAGACGACCAAGAAGAAGTTGCCAGGATGATACAAAAATATGACTTAATAGCTCTTCCTGTGGTGGATGAGAACCATGCCTTAGTGGGCATTATAACCTATGACGATGCAATGGACATCATTACACAAGAACATACTGAAGACATGGAAAAACTCATGGCCATTACAGGCCCACACGAGAGCGCAGCATATATGAAGACCCCAGCTATCCAACACTTTAAAAACCGTCTCAGTTGGTTAATAATCCTAGAGCTACTTGGCCTGGTATCAGGACTTATAGTAGAGCGGTATGACCATATTTTAGCCCAATTTACCATCTTAGCCTCATTTATGCCCATGTTGGCTGATACAGGAGGCAATGCAGGCAGCCAATCAGCCACCCTGGTTGTAAGGGCACTTGCGTTAAATGAAATAACTCCAAAAGATTTTTTCAAGGTCATCTTTAAAGAATTTAAGGTAGCAATACTCCTTGGGTTAACCCTAGCCATTATTGTACAATTCAGAGTCTTTCTATATCAATTAGTAAGCCCAGCAAGTTTACCATACTTAAAGATTGGACTAGCTGTGAGTATAGCACTATCATTACAAGTAATTAGTTCCACGCTCATTGGAAGTATCCTACCCCTAATTGCAGCTAAATTTAAGGTGGATCCAGCAGTAGTAGCAAGCCCTGCACTTACAACTATAGTTGATATTACTGGTCTCTTAATATTTTTCTCCACTGCAAAAATTATCCTTGGAATATGATATTTTTTCAGATAGTTAGTCTTGCATGGTTATTATTATGGAAAAAATAAAAATCCTTAAATACAAAGAAGTTACAAATAGATTTATAGATGAACTAACACAGGACCCAAATATTCAACTAATAAACATTGAAGAAAGGTTTCCAGAAATAGAAATCATTGTATCTCTCCATAAAAAGAGACCTTTTTATCTCTCCTGGGTTAAAGGAAAATATCCTGATATTGTCATATCAACTACAGGAGAAAATTTAATAGAAGTAGTGGCAAGGCTACTTACCAAAAACTCATATACCTTATGTGTTGCTGAGAGTTGTACTGGAGGATTGATTTCCCACTTACTCACAGGACTGTCTGGCAGTTCAAGATATTTTTTAATGGGGACTATAACATATTCAAATGAAGCAAAAATTAGAATGTTAAACGTCCCAAAAACCGTTATAGAACAACATGGGGCAGTCCATGAAGAAACAGCCAAATATATGGCGCTTGGGGTAAGGAATTTACTCTGTGCAGACATTGGACTTGCAACTACAGGCATTGCTGGGCCAACAGGGGGAACACCCCAAAAGCCTGTTGGTACAATATGTATAAGTGTTTGTCTCCACAATAGGTCAGTAACAAAACAATACGCCGTTGACCAAGGAGATAGGGAAAAAAACAAACTATATTTTTCATATTTGGCACTAAACTTGCTTAGAACATTACTAGAAGGACAATAGAGATGATAGAGTTTATTCCCTTTAAGTTCCCTGAGATATCAAATGTGAAATGTGTTTTTACAACTAGGCTTGGGGGGGTAAGTGAAGGAAGCTTTGCACAGGCAAACCTATCCTTTGAAGTAGGAGATTCTCCTAGAGATGTAGAAAAAAACAGAAGACAGCTCTTTGAAATCTTAGACATAAGAAAAACAGCTGAACTAAGACAAGTACATAAAGCCACGTTAATAGAGATAAAAGATGGATACAGGGGTCCTGTAGTTGGAGACGCAATGATTACTCGAGAGAAAAAATTGGGGTTATTGATAAAGGTAGCAGATTGTCAACCAATATTAATTACTCATAAATCAGGTAAATACATAGGTGCGTTTCATGTTGGATGGAGGGCAAATAGGGGCAATTTCATAAAATTATGGATTGAAAAATTTTGTTTTATTTACAAGATACGACCTCAAGAAATAATGGCAGTTCGTGGCCCTAGTTTAGGGCCATCCCATAGTGAATTTATAAATTTTTTTAAAGAATGGCCATTAGAATTTGTTCCATATCTCAATATGAAGAATATGACAGTGGATCTCTGGACCTTGACTAGAGATCAATTAACTAGTGCTGGGATATTAGAAAAAAATATTTTTTCCATAGATCTCTGTACATATGACCTCAATGAGCAATTTTTTTCATATAGAAGAGAAAAAAATTGCGGTAGGCAAGGGGCAATTATATGGAAGGTCAACTAAATTAAATAAAGACACAGGTGATTCTAAATCTTAATTTCCTAATATTTTTGGCAAATTGGTAGTTGAATAGTTAAATGAAACCTAATAACCAAAACTTAATCCCAATATTTACGATTTATTTGACAAACCATAATTCATTGTTTAGTTTCAATCCGATGCTAGAAGGCAGTTCAGTTTAAATAAAAAACAAATTATGGAACCTATCCAATATTTTTTAAATATTGGTAAAAAATGAAAAATTTAGGAGGAAAACATGTTAAGCTTAACAGAAGGTGCAAAGGAACTATTGGACCAACATTTTGAGAACAAGACAGATATCCCATCTATAAGGGTATATCTGGCACCAGGATGAGGTGGTCCACAGCTCAATCTCGCTCTGGATGAGCAGAGAGAAAATGATGAAGTGTATGTATTTGACAATTATACATTTTTAATCGACAAAAACTTGCTTCAATCTGTGGCCCCTGTGGAAATCGATGGAAGTCCTTGGGGTTTTAGGATTAACTCCAGTCTATCCAGTTCCAGTGATGGTTGTGCATCTTGTTCTAGCTGTGGTTAATTAAAATATAATAAGCACATAAAAAAGGCCGAAACATTAGTTTCGGCCTTTTTTATTAAAAAATTATTTTAAGAGAGTACTATTAAATGAACAAAATAGGTAAGTTCAGGGTCATACACCAAGATGGAATAGCAAGGGTAGGGAAACTCTCTACATTACATGGTACAATAAATACCCCCATATTTATGCCAGTAGGAACTAGGGGCTGTGTAAAATCCCTATCCCCCCAAGACTTAGATGAGATTGGATCAGAGATTATACTTGGTAATACCTACCACCTATATCTCAGACCTGGCGATGATCTAATAAAAAAATTAGGAGGCTTGCACCGCTTTTCTGGATGGTATAGGCCTATTTTAACAGATAGTGGCGGTTTTCAGGTCTTTAGTCTGTCGCCCCTACGAAAAATTTCAGACCAAGGTGTGCTCTTTAGATCACATATTGATGGTTCAAAACATATGTTTACCCCAAGCAAGGTAATCTCTATACAAGAAAATCTTGGCTCTGACATAATGATGGTGTTAGATGAGTGTGTGCCTTATGGGACAGATTACGAATATACCAAAAAATCCCTTGCGCTCACTACTAAATGGGCTAGGGAATGTTACAACGCCCGGACAAATTCCCATCAACTCTTATTTGGTATTGTACAGGGGGGATTTTTCCCAGACCTAAGGGAAGAGAGTGCCAAACAACTAAGTGCAATACCATTTGATGGATTTGCAATTGGAGGGCTTAGTGTAGGAGAGCCAAAAGATGTGATGTTTAACATCTTAGAAAAGACAGTACCTTTACTTCCTTTAGAAAGGCCAAGATATTTAATGGGAGTTGGGAAACCATTGGATATAATCAAGGCTATTGAGATGGGCGTAGATATGTTTGACTGTGTCCTACCAACAAGAAATGCTAGAAATGGGACATTATACACAAGTATTGGAAAGATAAATATAAAAAAACAAGAGTTCAAACAGGACGAATCCCCTCTAGATCCTAACTGTACATGTTATACATGTAGAAATTTCTCCAGGGCATATTTAAGACATCTATACACAACTAAAGAGCTCCTCTCATATAGACTAAATACCATACATAACCTAAGTTATTACCTAAACTTAGTGAAGGAAGCAAGATATCATATTAAAAATAAAACCTTTAGCCAATTTAAAGACAAAATAGAGGAGACATTTAAGCAATCTTGATCAAGACAATTACTTTAAAATATTTTTTGCTATCCAACCACCTGCTAAAAAAGTCCCTATTGAACTCCCTATATTTGCAAACACCACAACCAGCAATATCTTTGTCACAGGATTTGTCCAAAATCCTTTAACAGACCCTATTGCTTGAGGAAGTTCTTCTATATCTGAGACCTTTGGCTTTCTTATCCATGCCTGTACAAGACCTGCCACCCACCCTGCAGCTATCATTGGATTTAAGCTTGTCAGTGGAGCAGCAAAAAATGCAGCCAGTATTGTTATTGGATGTCCCAATGCCAGGGCCACCCCAAGGGCAGACAATATCCCATTAACACCAACCCAAATGGAGATGGACTCTATAGACAGCTCTCTACCTCCTTTTATAAATCCATATACAATCAGACCAATAATCAGTATAGGGATAATCCACTTTAATATTGTAACTAGCTTGCCCTTTTTTGGTAACTCCATTAACGAGTCAATATCATTTTCTTTAGACAGGTTTTTAACTATCCCATTAACATGTCCTGCTCCCACCACAGCAACTATTTTTTTCCCAGGGGCAGATTTTATTTTTTCAGCCAAAAATATATCCCTCTCATCAATCAGTTTTGCTTTCACTTCAGGCAAGGACTTGGATACCTCTTCCAAGGCTATTTCCAGTTGGTCCTTTTGTTTTAATTTTTCAATATCATCTGAGGTAATTTCCTCATCTGAAAATACAGAACCCAACAATATCCCTAAGAGTTTCATTTTTTTAAAAAAGCCCAAGGATCCCCATACCCGTCTAAGGGTAACATTCACATCCCTATCAGCCAAAACTACCTGGGCACCCACTTCCCTGGCCGCCTCTACTGCCTCTATCATATCCGCCCCAGGTCTTACTCCCAACATATCCCCTATTTTTTTATAAAACGAGGAAAGCACAAGTTGAATCAATAAATACAAGGCCTTATTCTCTTTTATCACCTTTACAATATCCATGTCCTTCCACTTTTGTTCATTGAACATGGACTCATATCTGGCATTACATAATTCCACACACACACTATCTGGTCTTATGGTATTTATTACCTCTCTCACATCTCTCACACTATCTTTAGACACATGTGCAGTACCCACTATATATATGTCTTTATCATCTAATTTCTTGTAGACCACTTTATCCTTTAAATCCATATCTATCCTTCCACCTATTTTATAAAAATATCTCCAATAACCCCTAAAAATAACATACAAGATACAAAGGCGTTTAAGGTAAAAAAGGCCATATTAATCTTGTCTAATCTATGTTCAGACACTATTAAGTGCTCTATTACCAAAATAAGGGTAACAACTGCCCAGGCCACATAGTACCAATATTGAAGATCCCCTAACCAACCTCCAAGAAAGAAAAAAATAGCACAAACCATATGACATAGATTGGAAATCCAAAGGGAAGCTGGAATCCCGAGTCTTGAGGGAATAGAAAAAAGCCCTTGTTTTTGATCAAATTCTATATCTTGTATGCTATATAATATATCAAATCCAGCGACCCAAAATAGGACTCCAAAGGCAAAACACACTGCTACAGGAGAAAATTTAGGATCTATCCCAAGCCACCCACCTAATGGGGCCATGGCAAGCACAGAACCTAGCCAAAAGTGACACAACGGGGTAAATCTCTTTGAATAACTATACATTCCCGCCCATACCAGTGCAAAAAATGAAAGGTGAAAACAGAGTTTATTTAAAAAGTAACATGACAGCACAAATAGGATAGCAAACACAAGAGAAAATATATAGGCATGAAATAGGTTAAGCTCTCCAGTTACCAATGGCCTAGTAGAGGTCCTTGGATTTATCTTGTCAAACCTAAGATCAATGATCCTGTTCATAGCCATTGCAAAGGACCTAATACCAACCATTGCAATGGTGATTAACAAGAACTTCTCCCATCCAGGCCATGACTTATTAGCCAAAAAACATCCTATAAATGCAAATGGCAGGGCAAATACAGAGTGTTCTATCTTTATCATTTTGCAAAATAACAGGAACTTCCTCATGATATTTATCTCCGTTTCACCTTTAAAAACCTCCTCTTCCCAACCTTTATGACAAATTCACCAGGATCAAATTTAAAATAGGGGTCTTGGACCCGTCTCCCATCTATGGAAACAGCATTCTGTTTACAAAGCCTTCTTACCTCACTTCTGGATTTACATAATCCCTTGTCAACTAGAACATCACATAGGGTAATCTCTGGAGACTCTAAGGCTACCTCAGGCATATCTGAGGGTAGGTTGTGTTTGGAAAAAACCCTCCTAAATTCCTCTCTGGCCTTTTTGGCCCCTTCTATCCCATGAAACCTGGCCGTTATCTCAAAGGCAAGATCTTCTTTCGCCTTTTTGGGATGAAGTTCCCCTCTCTCAATATCTAATTTCATCTTTTCTATTGTACTAGAAGCCCTATCTGACAACAATTCATAATATCTGAACATGAGTTCGTCAGATATAGACATAACCTTTCCAAACATATCAAAGGGTGGCTCGTCTATACCAATATAATTCCCAAGGGACTTGCTCATTTTATTCACGCCATCTAAACCTTCTAACAAGGGCATAGTAACAATGACCTGGGGTTCCATTCCCTCTTGCCTCTGTAATGTGCGTCCTACAAGTAAGTTAAACTTTTGGTCAGTACCCCCTAATTCCACATCTGCCTTGAGTGCAATAGAATCATAACCCTGTATTAATGGATATAAGAACTCGTGGATAGCAATGGGTCTATTTTCCTTAAATCTTTTGGAAAAATCATCCCTCTCCAACATCCTTGCAACTGTATATCTTGAGCAGAGCTTAATAAAATCAGATGGGGTAAACTTATTCATCCACGTAGAATTAAATCTTATCTCTGTCTTTTCAGGGTCTAGGATCTTAAAGATCTGTGTCTTATAAGTCTCTGCATTTTTTAAGACCTCTTCTCTTGTAAGGGGCTTCCTGGTCTCTGACTTACCAGTGGGATCTCCAATCATCCCTGTAAAATCGCCTATTAAAAAGATAACCTTGTGTCCTAGGTCCTGAAAATGTTTTAATTTCTGGATAAGTACTGTGTGTCCTAGATGCAAATCTGGTGCAGTAGGGTCAAAACCAGCCTTTACCCTTAGGGGGACTCCCTTTTCTAATTTTTTTATAAGTTCCCCTTCTTCTATTATTTCAACTGCACCCCTTTTTATTAGTTCCATAGAAGTCTTTATATCTGTCTCCATAAAACACTCCTTTTTTAACGTGCATATTCCACTGCGCGTTTTTCCCTAATACAGGTGACCTTGATCTGACCTGGATAAGTCAGCCTCTCTTCCACTGCCTTGGCAATTTCTTTACACAATAGATAGGTCTCATTTTCATCGACCTTTTCACAATCAATCATCACCCTGAGTTCCCTTCCTGCTTGAATAGCATAGGCCTTTGAGACACCGTCAAATGATGTGGCCACATTCTCTAATTCTTCCAATCTCTTAACATAATGTTCCAAGAGCTCTTTTCTTGCACCGGGCCTAGCCCCTGATAGACTATCTGCTGCCTGGACCAATACTGCTAAAACCGTGTTTGGTGGGATGTCTTCGTGGTGTGCTGCAATTGCATGAACAATTTCATCACTCTCCCCATATTTCTTGGCCAAATCAGCACCAATTAGGGCATGTGGGCCCTCTATTTCATGGTCTACTGCCTTGCCAATATCGTGGAGCAGACCTGCCCTTTTTGCCATTTTTACGTCTAATTTCAGTTCTGCAGCCATTATACCACATAAAAATGCTACTTCTAGTGAATGACTTAAAACGTTTTGTGTAAAGCTAGTCCTATAATATAAGTGGCCCAATAATCTCACTAATTCTGGATGAATCCCATGCACACCCACGTCAAAGGTAGCCTGCTCCCCTATTTCCCTGAGTCTAATGTCCATCTCTTTATCCACTTTTTGGACCACGTCTTCTATCCTGGCAGGATGGATCCGTCCATCTGTAATTAGCCTCTCTAGGACCATCTTTGCCTTTTCTCTCCTCAAGGGATTAAAGGCTGAGAGCACCACTGTCTCAGGTGTATCGTCAATTATCAAATCCACACCTGTGGCAGCCTCCAATGCCCTAATATTTCGTCCTTCCCTACCTATTATGCGTCCCTTCATCTCTTCATTTGGAAGTTCCACAACAGTCACTGTACTATCTATCACATATTCCCCAGCATATTTCTGGATAGCAGTTGCTAAGATCTCTTGGGCCTTTCTATCTGCAGTCTCTTTGGCTTCTGCCTCTATCTGTCTAATCATCCTTGCTGCCTCATGACGAGTAGAAGACTCTATCTCCTTTATCAGCTTCTCCCTTGCCTCTTCAGCAGTCAACCCAGAAATCTCTTCTAACTTTCTTTTTTGCTCACTGATTAAAAGATCTACTTGGCGTTCTTTTTCCTTGAGCTCATGCTCAATCTTAGAAAAAGATTTCTCCATCTCAACTAGTTCTATTTCCTTTTTGGCAAGCATGTCCTGTTTAGAGTCCAGTTTTTCTTCCTTTTGATGGAGCCTAATTTCCTGTTTCTTTAGATTACTCTCCCTTTCTTTAAATTCTTTCTCTAATTCTCTTTTTTGCTGAAATAGTTCATCCTTTGCCTGAATTAAATATTCCCTTTTCTTGGCCTCTGCCTCTTTTTCTGCATGTTTTAATAATCTATCTGCCTCCTCCTGCGCCTCTTGAATCTTCTTTTGTACATCATATTTTTTTATAAAAAAACCAATTCCCAACCCAAGGGCAAAGGCAAGTATTAGAAAAATATAATAATACGCCATAACAATACTCCTTAACTATATTTATTCAGACCAACCTGGGCCTGTTACTTGAGTCCAGGCCATTTAAATAATAAAAGATATAGAACCAAAATAGATGTGGAAGCAAAAAAGGAAGGTAAATATCTCTAAAGACATGCCCCGAGGGATACGTGTTGCAGGCCATTTTGAACCTGGCTACGCCAGGTGGGCGCCACTAGTAGCCATCAGGCTTCTCAACTCCCTAAAAAAGGGAAGTTGAGCATGCACAACAAGCTACAAGAAGCAGCTCCCATTTTTTCGCTGTTGGCTCAAAAATGGTACCTCCAATCACGATATCCCCCAGGGAGATATTTATTTAAGACCCATTTTCCTTATCTATCTTTTCCAGAAGATGCTTGAGCTTTTCCTCTGTTTCAAGCAACTTCTGTATTGTCTGTAAGTAATCATCTGCTAGTCCCAGGGCCACCAAAATCAATAATTTTTCGTTGCTCAACCTGGAACCATATGTATTTATTTTATTAAATCTATCTAAAACTACCTTTTTTGCTTCCAAAATACGGGCCTCATCTACATTCGTCTTAAATGAGACCTCTTGTCCTAAAATTGACAATCGATAAATTGGCATTTATTAATCTATATCTATATCTTCCATTTTTTGCAACAAAATATCTATCCTCTTACTCACATTGTCCTTAATCTCTCTCTCTTTTTTTAACTCCTGTTTAAGCTGATTATTTTCTTCCTCTAATCTCCTCAACTTCTCAAGGAGTGTTTCTATCTTTTTTTCTAATAACTCAAGGAGTTCCATGAACTATGATTTTATCCTCTTATTTAAATTCTTCTGTCTTCCCCTAGCAATTGCCAATGCCCCATTGGGTACATCTTTAGTAATTGTGGACCCAGCGCCAATCAATGCGTTATCTCCTACTTTCACTGGGGCAACCAAAGAGGTATTACTCCCAACAAAAACTGATTTTCCTATATGTGTTACATGTTTGCTCTTTCCATCATAATTACAGGTTATTGTACCTGCCCCAATGTTTGTATCTTTATCAATAAAACTATCTCCCAAATAAGTCAAATGTGAGGCCTTAACCCCTTTGTTTAATACTGACTTCTTTACTTCTACAAAATTACCTACCTTTACCCCTTCAATTAAACGAGTCCCAGGCCTTAATCTGGCAAATGGTCCGATCTTGCTATTTGGCCCTATTATTGCCCCTTCAATATGGGAAAAACTATAAATCCTTGTACCAGAACATACCTCACTGTCTTTTATCCAGACATGAGAATCTATGGACACACCGGATTCTATTTTAGTATCACCATATAGCTCAACGGGACCAGTAATAACTGATCCTGTTTGAAATTTAACCTTTGGACCAATACGTACTTGGCTAGGATTATAGATAACCACTCCACTATCAAAGGCCTGATCTATAATCCTTTGCCTCAATATTTCTTCACATTCTATGAGTTCCCTTCCTGAATTTATACCTAAAAAGGCCTTGTCATTACCTGATTCTTTTGCAAGGATTTCCTTATTATCCTTGAGCAAGAGCTCAACCAATTGAGGCAAATAATATTCCTTTTGTGCATTGTCATTTGTGAGGCCATTGAGATAATCTTTAATTCCCTCTAAATTTACAATATAAACACCTGCATTTACTTCTTTAATCCCCCTAACCTCATTTGTTGATATATCCTTTTCCTCAACAATAGATAACAGGTTTCCTGAGCTGTCTCTTACAATCCTCCCATAACCCCTTGGATCGTCTAAGGTTATGGTCATTAAACCCATGGAAACTCTTTTTTGAATTACTTCCTCTATAAATGAATTTACCCTGCCTATATCTAGTAGTGGCACGTCTCCATTTACTATTAAACACCACTTAAACCCCTGCTTCATTAAATGTGGATAGGCACATTGAAGGGCATGTCCTGTTCCCAGTTGCTCCGTTTGATAAACAACATTACCTCTCACAAAGGACAAGGTATTTTCTATTAATTCTGCCATATATCCTAGGACATAAAATATATGGTCCTCTTTTATAACCTGCATAATCCCTTGGTGGACATACCACAACATATGTTCCCCAAGCAGGGTATGTAGGACTTTGGGAATTGGGGATTTCATCCTAGTCCCTTTACCAGCACTTAGTACTAATGCACAAATATCCCTTCTTTTCTCTGACATATAACTACCCCTACCTTTTACGAGAAATTTTAGTATAGTACCAACTCTTGTTTTAAGCAAGGTAAAATTATTACCACAGATAAAGAGAAAAAAAAAGGGACATCCACCCAAACCATTAGTGCGGACATCCCTGTTTTTTAACAAAATAAAAATATCGATCTTATTTCTACATACCAACTCTTTCTTTGGTATTAATCCTTTGGATTGCCCTCATAAGCGCTGCTTTTGCACGGTTAAAATCTATGTTATCTCTCTGTTCCCTGAGTCTTCTCTCTGCCCGTTCCTTGGCCTTTCTTGCCCTTTCCACATCAATCTCTTCTGCCCTTTCAGCAGACTCAGCCAATATAGTAATAGAATCTCCTGTAACCTCTGCAAAACCACCTGAAACAAACACATAGTGGGTTCCACCACCCTTTTTATAATACAATGAGCCAATAGAGAGGGCAGACAAAAAGGGAATATGATTGTTAAGTACTCCAAATTGCCCCATAACCCCTGGGACGCCGACATATTCAACGTCCTCGCTCAAAACTACCCTGTCAGGGGTAACTATTTCTAATTTTATTGTACTTGCCATAGCTATTTCCTAATTTTTTATTGCATTGATTTTGCCTTCTCTACTGCTTCCTCTATTGTTCCAACCATGTAAAAGGCGTTTTCTGGGATATCATCGTGCTTCCCATCAATAATCTCTCTAAAACCTCTAATGGTGTCTTCTGTTTTTACGTACACACCTGGAGTACCTGTGAATTGTTCAGCAACGTGGAATGGCTGGGACAAGAACCTCTGGATCTTCCTTGCCCTTGCTACTACTAATTTATCCTCGTCTGAAAGCTCTTCCATACCGAGGATTGCAATAATGTCTTGTAAGTCCTTATACCTCTGCAATATCTGCTGAACATCCCTTGCAGTCCTGTAATGTTCTTCTCCTAAGATATTTGGATCCAGGATCCTTGAGGTTGAATCAAGGGGATCAACTGCTGGATAGATACCAAGTTCTGCGATCTGCCTTGAAAGCACCAAAGTACCATCAAGGTGAGCAAAGGTAGTAGCTGGAGCAGGGTCTGTTAAGTCGTCTGCAGGCACGTAAATAGCTTGTACTGAGGTAATTGATCCTTTATTTGTGGATGTAATCCTTTCCTCTAATTCACCAAGGTCTGTGGCCAATGTAGGCTGATAACCAACTGCAGATGGCATACGTCCAAGGAGTGCTGACACCTCCATGTTGGCCTGAGTAAACCTAAATATGTTGTCAATAAATAAGAGCACGTCTTCTCCATCCACGTCTCTAAAGTATTCAGCAACAGTTAAGGCAGTGAGTGCTACCCTTGCCCTTGCTCCAGGAGGCTCATTCATCTGACCATATACCAATGCTGCATTAGGTAGTACGCCAGCCTCCTTCATCTCAAGGTAGAGGTCATTTCCTTCCCTTGTCCTCTCTCCAACACCAGCAAATACTGATTTACCACCATGCTGTTTTGCAATATTGTTGATCATCTCCATTAAAATAACTGTCTTTCCAACACCAGCACCACCAAACAACCCCATTTTACCGCCTTTAGGAAATGGAATCATCAAGTCAACTACCTTGATCCCTGTTTCCAAGAGCTCAACCTTTGTTGATTGCTCTGTAAAAGATGGTGCAGGTCTATGAATTGGCCAGTGCTCTTCGGCCTCAACAGGTCCCATCTCGTCAACAGGTCTACCAACAACATTCAAAATCCTTCCCAAGGCCGCCTTTCCCACAGGTGTTGCAATTGCCCTTCCTGTATCCAAACACTTCATCCCACGAACTAGACCATCTGTGGTATCCATGGCAACACAGCGTACTACATTGTCACCAAGTTGTTGGGCCACCTCGACTATTAGTTGGTCTTCCTCTGATTTATTGGGGTCTAGCACCCTAATAGCGTTTAATATATTGGGCAGTTTGCCTTCCTCAAACTCAATATCAATAACTGCCCCTAAAACTTGAACTATCTTTCCAATGTTCTCACTCATTCTATCCCCCTTATTTATCCTTTTAAGGCCTCTGCACCGCCCACTATGTCTAAGAGTTCAGCGGTGATGGCTGCTTGTCTTGCTTTATTATATGCCAAGGTCAATTTATGTATCATCTCTACACAATTTTTAGAGGCATTGTCCATGGCCGTCATCCTAGCAGCATGTTCGCTAGCAGACGTATCCAACATGCCCCTGTATACTTGCACCTTTACAAACCTAGGAAGTAACTCTGACAAAAGCCCTTCAACTGAAGGTTCATACATATACAAGGCCTTTGCCCCCTCTTGCTCTTTGCCTTCTTCACCCTCATCCCCAGGATGTACCACAGGCAACAACTGAAGGGTCTTTGGCTCCTGCCTTAAGATACTTATAAACTCCCCATAGATCAAAAAAACCTCATCAACTACTCTATCCTCAAAGACCTTGATAATCTCAAGCCCAATCTTATTAGCAAGGGTGAAGTCATAGGAATCCATCACACCTACATACGAATTTATGACCTCTGCACCCTCTACCTTTCTAGCTGCTTGAACAGCCTTTCTTCCTACTGCCAAAAATTTTACCTGCTTCCCCTCAGCCATTTTTTCTTTTGCAAGGGCACCTGCTGTGTTAGTAAGATTTGTATTAAATGCACCACAAAGTCCCCTTTCTGAAGTCACTATCACGATTCCCGTAGATTTAATCTCCTCCCTGGGCTCTAAGAGGGGATGCACGCTTGTATCAACACCTTTTGAAAGGTCCTTTAACATTTCATAGTATTTATCTGCATAGGGCCTGAACTTCTCTATCCTCTCCTGTGCTCGTCTGAGCTTGGCAGAGGCCACCATGTTCATGGCCTTTGTTATTTGCTCTGTTTTTTCAACAGATGCTATTTTCTTTTTTACGTCCTTCAATGAAGGCATGGATTTTCCCCTTTTTCATTATAGAGTTATGCCTGAAAGGTCTTTTTAAATTCCAAAATAGCTGCCTTCAACTTTTCCTCTGTACCCTCGTCCAGGTCATTGGTCTCTTTAATGGCACCTAGGATATCGGCCTTAGAATTTCTCATAAAATCCAGAAATTCCTTTTCAAACTTTCCAATGGCTTCAACTGGTACGTCATCTAAATGGCCTTTGGTACCTGCATAAAGGACAACTACCTGTTCCTGGACTGGCAGGGGTTGATACTGTGGCTGTTTTAAAAGCTCCATCATCCTCTTACCACGCTCCAACCTCTGCATAGTGGCCTTATCAAGGTCAGAGCCAAATTGGGCAAATGCAGCAAGTTCCCTATATTGTGCTAAATCCAAACGAAGGGTACCTGCAACCTTTTTCATGGCCTTGACCTGTGCACTACCACCAACCCTGGAAACTGAGAGACCAACGTTGATTGCAGGTCTAAAACCAGCATTAAATAGGTCGGGTTCCAAATATACCTGCCCATCTGTAATGGAAATCACGTTTGTTGGAATATATGCTGATACGTCCCCTGCTTGGGTCTCAATAATTGGAAGTGCAGTAAGGGATCCACCGCCATGTTTATCGTGAAGCTTTGCAGCCCTTTCAAGGAGTCTTGAATGCAAGTAAAAAATATCACCAGGGAATGCCTCACGTCCAGGTGGACGCCTGAGCAACAAGGACATCTGTCTATAGGCAACTGCTTGCTTGGACAGGTCATCGTATATAATCAAGGCGTGTTTTCCACTATCCCTAAAATATTCTGCCATAGTACATCCACTGTATGGAGCAATATACTGGAGTGCTGCTGGGTCTGATGCTGTTGCAGAAATAATTGTTGTGTATTCCATTGCCCCATATTTTCTCAAAGTCTCTGCCACCAGGGCTACTGTAGATTTTTTCTGTCCAATTGCCACATAAAAACAATAAACATCACTTTCTTTTTGGGCCAAAATAGCATCAATACAAATTGCTGTCTTACCAACCTGTCTGTCCCCAATAATCAACTCACGCTGTCCCCTTCCAATAGGAGTCATTGCATCAATGGATTTTAAACCTGTGTACATAGGCTCATGCACAGGCTTCCTACCTATAATACCTGGGGCCTTGATCTCTACGAGCCTGGTCTCTTTCATGGAAACTGGGCCAAGACCGTCTAGTGGAGTTCCAACAGGGTCAATTACCCTACCAACAACTGCATCTCCCACTGGCAC
Source organism: Desulfohalobiaceae bacterium (assembly GCA_027013815.1). Lineage (GTDB taxonomy): Bacteria > Desulfobacterota > Desulfovibrionia > Desulfovibrionales > Desulfothermaceae > Desulfothermus. The sequence continues at coordinate 20,001 of JALWFY010000154.1, forward strand.
AGAAAAAACCCTCCCTGTCCTCTTCACTGTGTCCCCTTCTTTAATATGGGTATCTTCCCCAAGAAGGGCTACACCAACATTATCCTCTTCTAGGTTTAAGGCTACACCATAGATTTCACCAGGAAATTCCAAGAGCTCCATGGACATACAATTCTCCAGTCCATATACCCTTGCGATACCATCACCCACAGACAGGACCACCCCAGTCTCTGCCATCTCCATCTTTTCTTCATAATTTTTTATCTGGTCCTGAATAATTTTGGTTATTTCTTCTGCTCTAATTTGCATGGCCACTACTCACCCCTTTTTATTTTTTCTTTCAATATGTTTAATTGGGCCTTTAAACTGGCATCATATACCTTGTCCCCAACCTTTAAGACAACCCCACCTAAAATATTTTTATCTACCTGAAAATCAAGAATAAATTTCTTGGCCATCTTCTTTTCAAGACTTGTCCTAATATGCTCCTTTTTCCCATCTTCCATTTCAATTGCTGTAACCAGACGGCCTCTTACTACACCTTGATATACATCTAACAACTTTTGGTAATAATTCCTGATATCCAGGATATAAGAAAGACGTTTTTTCTCGGCCAGGAGCATACAAAAATTTTGAAAAACCTGGGACACCCCTATCTTCCCTAGTAGCTGGCTTACTAAGGTCTTTTTATCTTCTATCCTAATTATAGGATTCTTAAAAATCCTTAGCAAAAGAGGCTCCTTAGAAACCAGATCAGAAAAGGCTCCCAGTTCTTCACCATACCGCTTCAAGGCCTCTGGCCCTTCTTCCTGGCCAATAGCAAACAATGCCCTGGAATACCTTTTTGCTATAATTTCCTGTTTCAATTGAGCACCACCTTTGTTAGATATTTATCTATTAATTCTTCTTGTTCTTTGACCCCTAGCCTACTAACCAATATCTTCTCAGCAGACTCTATAATCTTGTCTGCCATTTCAGACCTAATGAGCTCAATCTCTTGCTCAAATTCCTGCTTGGCCTTGATCTCGGCCTGAGCCTTGATCTCTTCTGCCTCCTTATAGGCCTTTTCTATAATGGCATTTTTAATAGATTCCCCCTGTTTCTTGGCCTCCTCTAATATGGCCTGCCTTTCCTGCTCCAGATTTGCGATCTTGTCTTCCACCTCTTTTAATCTCTTTTCTGCCTCTGCCCTCCTGTTTTCAAGGGAGGCAAATTCATTCTCTATTTGCTTGGTCCTACCGCCAAAGAAATCTTTGATCTTACTCCCTGCCAGCTTGTAGATTATCCCCAAAAACAGCGCAAAGTTCACACACCTCCAAAAAAAGTCCTTCCACGCCGCTGCTGAGGATGCCTCCTCTCCTCCATGGGCTCCAGCCCAGGCCATGGCTCCAACCATTAAAATGACTGAGGCCAATGTGGTAATCTTTATAATCTTTTTCAAAACCTACCTCCTTACCCCTATTTTCTATTAATAAGGTTTTAAGCCATCACCCTTTCTACCACCATCTTGGCATAATCTTCTATCTTTGCAAAAAGATCTTTTTTTACTACTTGACTTTGTTTACCTAATTCTTCCCTTGCCTGGGCAAGCCTTTGATTTGCTTCTTCCTTTGCCTCTGCGAGTACTGCCATCTCTTGTTTTAGGGCCTCGCCCTTTAACTCGCTCTTTATTTTTGACCCCTCTATCCTAGCCTGAGTAAGTTGTTCTTCATAATTTTTTAACTTCTCCTGTGCCTGATCATTAAATCTTTCAATATCAGACAGATATCCACCTAAACGCTCTTGCCTCTGTTTTATTATCCCTCGAATGGGTCGATACAAAATCAGGTTTAATACTGCGAGCAATATTAAAAAATTAACCAACTGGATAAAAAAGGTAATGTTTAACTCTATCATGAATCTCCCTCCATGCTTTGTTTTTGTAGAGTTTATACACTTTGTGAAAATTGTTACAAATTGGACACTGTTTATCTTATTTCAATGTTTCTGTCAAAGATTTTTTTTAAAACATTATCTAAAAAACGGTTTTTTAAGTAAGTAAATATAGTTTGTTCTATAATTCACTTACAATGCCCTCATCCATTCTGGCTTTAAACCAATATCTCCTCTTAGGGCCTTATCTATCATCTCAATAGCTTGTTTTTTTTGTTCAGGAAATTTGACCTTTAAAGGCAGGTAATTTGAAGCATGGTTTGATGTAAATAGACCACTACTTAGTTCTGTTGCCTTGAGCATTTCTCTAAGTTCAACGAGCATTCCATATTTATCTGGGAGTTGAAACTTCCCATTTTCAAAGTCCTCATATAAAGGCGTCCCAGGAATCAACATCAATGTGAGGGCTCCCACATAGTCAGGGTCCATCTTAGTGAGCAACTCCCCTGTCCTCTTTGCATGTTCCAACGATCTATCCTTTCCCCCTATACCCAACAATACTGTAACAGACAACTTTATCCCTGCCTCTTTTACCTTTTTTGCAAGTTCCACATATTCTGAAAAATGGGAACCCTTGTTTATATTTTTCAACACATAATCATCCCCACTCTCTACCCCAAGGTAAATAATACCTAATTTTTTCTCTCTTAATAATTTTAAATCATTCAAGGTCTTTTTTCTCAAAGACTTTGCATTTGCATAAGTTCCTATTCGCTCCAGCCAGGGTAGGTGTTTATTTATAGTGTCAAATAAGGGCACAATCTTCCTTTGGGGAATGATTAGGGCGTCTCCATCCATTAAAAAGAGTCTATTCTGGTTTTTCATATATCTAGATGCAAACAAGATATCCTGATACACTATATCCCATTCTTTTATTCTAAATCTCTTTGACTTATAAGTACCACAAAATGTACATTTATTGTGGGAACAACCAACTGTGACCTGCAGAAGGATACTAAATGCCTCACTAGGAGGTCTTATACAAAAGCCCTCATAATGCATACCCATATCTTCTGATACCATTGAACCACCTCCAATTTTTTATGGGAATAACTCTTATGTAATTGAAGAAAAAGATAAAGAAATATTTTTTAAAGATAATCTTTTCTAATCGGTTTGTGGATATCAGTTTATAACCATCTTGGCAAACAAAAATCAATTTCTATATAAGGACATAGGAGGCAAAGGGCAAAGGGCTAAAGGAAAGAATGTTAACCTCTAGTCCTTTAGCCCTTAGCCTTTTACCAATATATTACTATATCCTCTTGGAACTAGGTGCCTTGAAATTTTTGAAGATGCTGCCATTGACAAAAGGCCTGTACCAAAAGATCCATTTCTTGACTGAAAGGGTATTATGTTATAATTTTCACTATAATCTAGTGGAACACGTAGGTACCAGCTCTTAATTTTTAACAAAATATTAATTAGTTAGCGATAAAAAACCTAAAATTCTTTCACGTCTCCAAGAGAAAAAACATATATTAGGGGAATCAATGGAATTGCCAAACCTTTGTAAAAAAAAATTAATCCCTGCTCAAGAGGCAGTAAAAAAGATTAAAAATGGAAGCCGTATATTTGTGGGCACTGGTTGTGGAGAACCACAGCACTTAATTCGTACCATGGTCTCAGAACCTAGTATCCAGGATATAATAATATATCAAATGCTTTCTTCTACCTTTGGTGATTATGTAAATGATCCTAGTTTCTTAAGAAGATTCTCTCTTAAGCTATTTTTTATCAGCCTTAAGATGAGACAGGCAGCATTTGAGGGAAAGATCGATTATATACCTGCATATTTATCTGAAATACCAGAATTATTTTATTCTAAAAGGATAGGTCTTGACGTAGCCCTAATACAGGTCAGTCCCCCTGACCAGTTTGGATACTGTAGCTTGGGCATTTCTGTGGACATCACCCTCGCTGGGTTAAAGAGTGCTGACATGGTAATTGCTCAGATTAATCCAAATATGCCAAGGACATGGGGAGATAGCCTTATACATGTGGATGATATAGATTATTTTGTATATTATGAAGAGCCCCTTGTAGAGGCAATACCCAGTGATAAAAACAAAGAGGTTATTGAAAGGATCGCTTTTTATGTTAACCAACTAATTGATGACGGAGCCACCTTACAGATAGGATTTGGGCATCTACCTAATGCCATACTCCCATATTTATCAAACAAAAAGGACCTTGGGATACACACCCAGGTCATTACTGAGGGTCTACTTCCCCTTTTTGAAAAAAAGGTAATAACAAACAGGAAAAAATCCTACCTCCCAAACAGGGCAGTGGCCTCATTGTGTATGGGAAGTGAGAAATTATATAAATTTGTAAACAATAATCCCATGTTTTATTTTAGGGCCTCTGAGTTTGTAAATGATCCAAATGTAATAGCAAAAAATGATAATTTTATTTCTATTAGTTCTGCCCTAGAAGTTGATCTCACAGGCCAGATCTGTACAGATTCAAAGGGATATTTATTTTACAGTGGTATAGGAGATCAAGTGGATTTTATCAGGGGTTCTAGGATGTCTAAAGGGGGTTTTTCTATAATTGCCCTGCCTTCTACTGCCCAAAAGGGCAAGGTGTCCAGGATCGTACCCCACTTGAGCGAAGGTGCAGGAGTGGCCACCACAAGGGCAGATGTTGACATTGTGGTCACAGAATATGGAATAGCAGAATTATATGGCAAGAGTATCTATCAACGGGTTATAGAGCTGGCCCAAATAGCACATCCTAAATTCAGAGAAGAACTAATTAATGAGGCAAAAAAGAAACACTACATCTTTCCTGACCAACTTCCACCAAGAAAAGAAGACCTCATATTCTTGGAAAAATATAAATACAACTACACACTACCCAATGGAAGATGTATTGAATTTAGACCACTTTTGCCATCTGATGAATTTGCATCTAGGAACTTCTTTTATTCTTTAAAGGACTCAACTATCTATTATAGATTCTTTCAAAAGAAAAAGGTGTTTTCCAGAGAGATGTTGCAAAGGGAATGGGCAAAGATAGATTATAGGAAAAATATGACCATTGTGGGACTATTGCAAAAAGGAAGGAGAAAAGAGATAGTTGCTATAGGCTCTTATGCAATGTCAGATGTGCAGGACGATATTGCAGAAGTGGCATTTGTGGTAAGGGACGACCTTCAAAATATGGGCATTGGATCATTCCTCTTAAGTGTTCTTGAAGGGATTGCAAAGGAAAACGGTTATACTGGATTTATGGCAACTGTATTAATTGATAACACAAAGATGATCCATGTGTTTAAAAAGAGATATCCCCATGCAAGGTTAAAAAGGGGCTTTGGTGGGGAAGTAGAAATATTTATGGATTTTAAATAATAAAAATTTCTCTACTTTTACACCAAACCAAAGTTTGGAAAATTCCATGATGGAGTAAAAGGCATAGGGGGCAAAAGGCTAAAGGCAAAGGGCCAAAGATCCTTCTTTTCCCGACTTTGACAGTTAACGGAGCAAAGAATTAATAATATTAGTCAGTTATAATTTTAGAGATGAGGGAATTTTCCCTACATGGTTTTTTGGGACATAGAGAGGTAGTCTTTTATTTCTTGTT
>JALWFY010000155.1 GCA_027013815.1 Desulfohalobiaceae bacterium
ACAGGATGCTCTCTAAACTCCCACTTATCATAGATATATAACCCATTAAATAACTCTTTATTCCCCTTAAACAGCTCTTTTAATGTGCTTATGGTAAGTGACTTGCCAAATCGCCTAGGACGGGAAAAAAAGTAACACACATCTTCGCTTATCATCTTATAAATCCACCTGGTCTTATCAACATATATTTTGTTTTTTCCCCTAAGTTGCCTAAAAGATGATGAAGTCAATGAAAGTCGTCTCATAAAATGAGCTCCTAGTTTTTTTTTTCTTCTTTAATTTCTTGAGCAGTTTTTGGGGTCTACCAAACTAAATTAACCATTTAACTATTCAACTAAATTTTCCAACATCCTTTCTATATCCCATACAGTATATACCTTGATATCGCTTCTCAATTGAGGTTTTTTTCCACCATATACAACAGATCCCCCCCATGGGGTATATTTATATATTTTAAAAAATCTTTTTATACCTTTAAAATAATCCCTAGTCACTGTGGCGCCAGCTTTTACCTCTATTGGAAACAAGTCCCTTCCCAACTCATATATAATATCCACCTCATTGCCCTTGCTGTCTCTGTAAAAATAAAGATTGCTTCTTTTTCCTAAATTATATCTATATTTCAAGATTTCCATTAAAACTAAATTTTCAAAAAGGTTACCCCTTAAAGGATCTCTACTAACCTGATTCTCATTTTCAAGGCCTAGTAAATAACTTGCTAGACCTACATCGTAAAAATAGAGCTTTGATGATTTTATAAGTCTTTTAGAAACATTACCAAACCAAGGAGGTAAAAGAAAAACAACATAGCTTGCTTCAAGCAGGGTAAGCCAACTTCTTGCAGTTGTATGAGATATTCCAACGTCATTTGCAAGGCTACTTAGATTTAGAACCTGTCCAATCCTCCCAGCACATAGTTTGAGAAATCTCTCAAAAAGGGTCAAATCTTTGATAGCAACAAGTTGTCTTAAATCTCGCTCTACATAAGTTACAAGATAATCTCCCAAGGCCTGTGATGGGTTTAGTTTCATATCATATAGACGTGGATAAAATCCTGTTAAGATTAATTTATCGATTGAACTTGTGTCATAATATCCGTAAATCTCTGAAATACTAAAGGGAAGTAGTTTAAGCAGTGCAGTTCTGCCAGCAAGAGTTTGCCCTATATTGCTGATTACCTCAAATTGTTGACTTCCTGTGATTATAAATTGTCCTGGCTCGTTTTTTTCATCAATAACAACCTGTAAATAGGAAAGGAGTTGCGGTGTCCTTTGAATTTCATCTAATATCACCTGAGTATTATATTGTTCAAGAAAACCCCTTGGATCACTTACAGCAAAATCTCTCATATCTAAGGCTTCTAGATTGACATATTTATAGTTGGGAAAAACAGCTCTACATAACGTAGTTTTCCCGCTCTGCCTTGGGCCAGTAATAGTAACTACTGGATATTGTGCAGCAAGATTTCTAAGTGTAGATTCTATTTTTCTTTTAATCATATTCCTTTGTTAGACCAAATGGGGACAAATTGCAAGTACAACTTTCAATATAACCATAACCAGGGAAATATTTATTAGTTGAATACTTATACTAGTTAAAATATAATATTTTTCCCTATTCAACCATTTAAATATTTATATAAATCAAGCATTATTCGGCTGTCCCAAAATATCACTTATAATTTTACCCTAAATATCATTCATATTTTTAATTCAAAATCCAAAATTCAAAATTATTTCTTAGTTACTATGGGCCTCCTGAGCCTCACATTACAGTCATCTATTTTTTCTTCTTAATTGGGAGATTGTTGACAAAAATATATATTTGTATATACTTATTTTGTTAAATAACTATAAAATCTTTTAAAAATAAAAGGATTATCTATGGAAGTCATTACAAAAATTTTCTATAGTGGAAATTCACAAGCTATTAGAATTCCAAAAGAGTTTAGGTTAAATGCTGACAAAGCAAAGATTACATTAAGAGGAAATTATCTTATTATTCAACCTTTAAATCAAGAAGTCAGGAAAGACTGGGATAAGGCTTTCAAAGAAATGCGAAAAAACAACGATGACACTCTTGTAATTGATGATGTTTTTGAAGAGGATATAGATGTATAGTAATGTATAGTCAGTATTCAATAATCTTAGTAAATTTAGATCCAACAATTGGAGCTGAAATAAAAAAAACAAGACCTTGTGTAATCATTTCTCCAAATGAAATGAATTTTAACATAAAAACTATAATTGTAGCTCCAATGACTTCAAAATCAAGGGATTATCCAACAAGAGTTAAAATTGATGAAAATTCTTATATTGTTTTAGACCAAATCAGGACAATTGATAAGCAAAGAATTATAAAGAAATTAGGAGAGTTAGATATTGAGGTAATTTTAAAAATTAAACAAATTATTAAAGAAATGTTAATTGATTGAGATGGTATCTAAGGGAGGACGAGCCTGTAACATTATTTGTGTAAATCCCTTGTTTTTCGTCACCCTTTTAAGTTTACTATTAAAACTCTCTATAGGATTTGTGGTATATATAAGCCTTCTTATTTCAGGGGGATATTTGAATAAGATACTTATAGTTAGGGTACGATATACCAAAAAATAAAAAAAGCAAATTAAAATATACAACTTCCAAATGGATTGGACACAGAAATCATTATTTGCCTGTCCCCTTTTTCTTTAGTCCCCTTTTTCTTTAATGAAAACATTCCCGGCAGAAAAGGGAGAAGAGGAGTTGAAAAAGGAAATTTGACCAAATCTGTAAATTTAATTGACAATTTTTGCCATTTTGGATATATATTTAGCATGATTGAAAGAAGAATTAGCTTAAAAGTTATAGAATATTCAAGACAATTTCCTGTTGTAACCATTACAGGCCCAAGACAGTCAGGGAAAACCACTCTATGTAAAATGCTTTTTCAAGATAAAAAATATGTCAATCTTGAAGAAATTGATGAAAGGCAATTTGCACTTGAAGACCCAAGGGGATTTTTAGCAAGATTTCCAGACGGAGCTGTTATAGATGAAGTTCAATATGCTCCAAATCTTTTTTCTTATATTCAAGCAATTGTAGATAAAAAAAACAAAGAAGGCATGTTTATCTTAACTGGTTCTCAGCAATTTGAGGTAATGGAATCTATTTCCCAATCGTTAGCCGGTAGGACAGCTATTGTAAAATTATTGCCTTTTTCATTAAACGAAGCTTATAGGAACTTAGAAAACATTTCTTTATATGAAGTATTATTCACAGGATTTTTACCAAGAATTTTTGATAAAGGAATTTCGCCTACAGACATGGCTTCTTTCTATATTTCCACATACATTGAAAGAGATGTGAGGAAACTGATAAACGTCAAAGATTTAACAAAGTTTCAAATAGTTATAAAATTATTAGCAGGGAGAAGCGGTCAATTATTAAATCTAAGCTCTCTTGCTGATGAATGCGATGTAAGTCATAACACAATAAAATCCTGGATAAGTGTTCTTGAAGCAAGTTACCTTATTAAAATTCACAGACCATTTTATAGGAATTTAAACAAGCGGATGGTAAAAACTCCCAAAATATATTTTCTTGACACAGGACTGCTTTGTTATCTTCTTGGAATTAGAGAGCCAGGACATATTGAAATTCATCCCCTAAAAGGAGAAATTTTTGAAACATTTATTGTTGCTGAACTAATAAAAAACAGATTTAATGAGGGAGAGCAAGATAATTTATACTTTTATAGGGAACATAAAGGAAGAGAAATAGACGTTGTAATAGATAATGGCATAATGCTTGACTTAATTGAAATAAAGATGTCTCAAACAGTTTCAGAAAAATTTTTTAAAAACTTAAACAGATTTCCTGCAAATAATTTTATCTCAGTGAATAAAAAAATAATTTTTGCTGGTAATGAGTCAAGAAAATTTAAAGGTTTTGAGATAATTTCATGGAAAGACATTGAAATAGTGTAATTAAATAATTGACAGACTTTAACATTAATTTGGAGCCTGTCCCTGTATTTGCCTATTGTCCTTTGTCCTGAGAAAAAAAGGAAAAAAGATATCACCTCCTCTTATAAAATTAGGACACCTCAGTCCCTTTTTATTACTCTTTCATTTATAAAATCAATTTAAATCCAATACCAGTTTAATAGCTTCCTCTACTTGCTCTAAATATTTTTCCTCAAGCATACCAATCCGATTTATTAATCTTTCTTTTGATATAGTTAGGATTTGTTCGGTTTTTATAAAGGATTTTTTATTTAGTCCATTTATAGATGATGGTTTTACTTCAATATGGAAAGGTACGGACTTCCCTTTAGTGCTTATGGCTACAACAATTGTATTTGGATACTTAGGGTTTAAATTAGCAGCATCAGTCTGGACAATAACAGCAGGTCTAAGTCCTTGTTGTTCAGAACCTCTACCTGGTGACCAATTCACCCACCATATCTCACCTCTATTTACATTTTTGGTCATTTTTGAACTACTACCTCCCTCTGAGCTTCAAAAGCATATTCTACATCTATCTCTTCTTTATCTTCAGCAACCAGGGAAAAAGCATTAAATAGAATTCTATTTTTTTCTTCTTTAAGTCTTTCCTCTAAAAGTTCTCTAAGAAATCCAGAAAAGCTCTTACCTTTCTCTTTGGCTATCTTTTTTGCTTCCTTATACAAATCTGATGGAAGACGCAAGGTTAAAGCTATCTTTTCCATATACAATTTCCTCCTGTTCAATTTGGTATCAAAAAAATATACCTCTAATTGATATCTGTCAAGATAAAAATCAATTATAAATACAGAGGGTTTTTAATCCATAATCCAAAATCCAAAATTCAACATTAAAAATTTAAAATTGGTATTAAAAATATTATTCCCCAGTCCCTATTTCCCAAATCAATTGCGGACTTTGGATCTTTACAATTTCTGTGCTTATACTTTTATAGATAGTAAATAACTAGAAAACCATGCGCAAAACAAAGGTATTTAAAAGTGGGAATTCTTATGCAGTTAGATTACCTAAAGAGTTCAGGCTCAACTGTGATACGGTTTATATAAAAAGAGAGGGTAATTGCATAGTGTTGATACCTCCTCCAGAGTAAAAAAGTTGATTAAACAGATAAAAGACTTTACCGAAAATTTCATGATATATAATTTTGATGCAAAGGCGGCTGAAACCTATGGGAAAATCAGAGCAAACCTTGAAACAGGGGGCAATGTAATAGGGGCCTATGATTTACAGATTGCAGCCCATGCAGTATCTTTAGAGGCTGTGAGGTGTACCCCATGATGACAACAGCAAAAACTTATAAGCAGGTATCACATTAATTTCTATTTTATCTTCTATTAAATTTTCTTCCTCGTCAAATGTTACAATAAAACCTTGTTTGAAATTAAAATACTTACAACATGCTATTAAACCATCAATCTCTCTTTTTCTCGTCTTATTGTCCGTAAAGTCATAACAAACCTGAATGGCAATTTTATCATCAATCACAAAATCACATTCTCTCTTTTCTTTAAAAAAAACAACTTGTTCACATCTGGAAACTAATTCACGCCAAACTAAATTTTCCAATAAGGCACCAAGATTATTTTTATCAAATGCCCTTATGGCATTTAGCAAACCGGTATCTATAAAATAAATCTTTTTCTCTCCAAACTCAGATTTCAATATGGAACCGTAATGTTTTTTCGCTAATCCAATCAAAAAACAGCTTTCCATATATTCCGTATAATTATACAGGGTATTTTTGCCAATTTTTATCCCTTGTGACTTTAATTCGTTGTATATTTTATTTATAGAAAAAGTACTGGATATATTTTCCGCTAACCTTTTTATAAAATATTTTAAGATAAACGCATCTTTTATCCTGTATCTTTCTATCATATCCCGATATACCATCACATTGAAATATTCTTGCAGTGAGCGAAGCTTTAATTCCTTTCTCATTAGTGCAATCTCAGGAAATCCTCCATATATTAAAAACTCTTCAAAAAATTTAATCAGTAAAGCTCTTTTTTTGCTGTTATAAAAATCAACTTTAAGGTTAAACTCAAAATTTTTAAATCTTAAAAACTCCTCAAAAGTCAAAGGACTAACCTCATATTTTAACGTCCTGCCCCTCAAAGATGTGGCAATTTCATCGCCAAGCAACCTTGAGTTCGATCCTGTTATAAGAATATTTTTAGTTACTTTATCGTATATCCTTCGGACAAACTTTTCCCAACCATTAACATTTTGCACCTCATCAAAAAAGAAATAAGTCTTTTCTAAATCTATCTCAGGATACAATTCTCCATAAGCCTGCAATATCAAATCTAAATCTTGCTGACTTAAATCAAGCCTTTCATCTTCAAAATTAATGTAAAGACATCTCTTTTTATAAACTCCACTATTTAACAAAATTTCTAACGTCTTAAACAAAAGGTACGTTTTCCCAGATCTTCTTGAACCTACAACAGATATAATTTTGCCTGAATTTAGAGGTAGCTCAATCTTCCTATCAATAACCGATGGTAAATCCCAGGTGTGAAATTCAACAATAATCGACTTTAAAACATCTTTCTTTTTCATAAAGAAAGATTATTAAAAACTTTTCTTTATTTCAAGGAAAATTTCTAAATAAAAAAGATATTATCCTTAGCAGGTAGCAAATGTTATCACCACTGATAAATTCCTCGGCTAAAACCAATCCTTCCGCCAGTCCCTTATGCCTTTCCTGAATCCGGTTATTCTCAATTTTCCATTATCAATTCTCAATTATATTGCATTATTCGCCTGTCCCCTTTTTTCTACTTATTTTTACACAGTTTCTCTCAACAATTCTATCCAATATTTAAATTCTCTTGCTTCTTTTAAAGCTACTAATAATTTCGAGATAAAATCATTTCTACTCTTCGCCTCCTGAGCCTCATTTATATTAGCAACTATATAAAGTTCCACTTCTTAATAATTGTTTTGGTAAAACGATTTTTTCATTCTCCATTATCAATTATCCATTTTCAATTATATTGTATTATTCGATAGTTCTATAATTTTTAATGCAAAATCCAAAATTATTTTTAATTTATAATGGCCTTTTCCACTTCTTTAATATCACCTGCTTTCATTATTACCCTAAGTAAATACTTTAATCTAGATCTCTATCACTTAAAGATACTATCTTCTCTTTCAATATCCTAGGAACCACTCCAAACTTTGCCTCTATGGCCTCTAAAACCATCTCCTGCGCCTCTCTAACCATTCCTTGCTGCATTCCTTGCTGTAATCCCTGCTGCATTCCTTGCTGTAATCCTTGCTGCATTCCTTGCTCAAGCCATTTTTGTGCTAATGATGGCATGGGTTTACCTCTTTTAATAAATTTTGGATTTTGAATTTTGGATTTTGGATTATTCATTTTAAATTAGACTGTAATGTTTTTATAATTTTGGTTAGAATATTGATAATTGAATTTATTTCTTGAAATAATGATTCGTAATTGTGATAGTCTTTAAGATAGCCAGAATCTTTTATAAGTCTTAACCAATATAATGTCTCTCTTGCTTCTTTGCTTGCAATACTTAACTTAGACAAAAAATCTTTTTTTGACTGAGCAGCTTGAGCCTCTTCTACATTCGCTCCTATTGAGGTTCCGCTTCTTAAAATCTGTTTTGACAATAGAAATTCATTTTTTTCAAAGTTTAAAAATTTATATAATTCTATAATTTTTAATGCAAAATCCAAAATTATTTTTAATTTATAATGGCCTTTTCCACTTCTTTAATATCACCTGCTTTCATTATTACCCTAAGTAAATACTTTAATCTAGATCTATCACTTAAAGATACTATCTTCTCTTTCAATATCCTAGGAACCACTCCAAACTTTGCCTCTATGGCCTCTAAAACCATCTCCTGCGCCT
>JALWFY010000156.1 GCA_027013815.1 Desulfohalobiaceae bacterium
ATTATAAATTCTAAATTTTGAATGAAAAAAGGATTAATCCAAAATCCAAAATTCAACATCCAAAATTATATTAATGGTTTTCGCCTGTTGCCACCTTTCATAAATTCAAAATTATTATAAAATATCAAAGTTGGCCCAAAGGGCCACTAGGCCACTATAAAGTGGAACTTTGTTTCACTTTATCTAGAAAAGGAGTTATTAAACTTGTTATTAAAATAGAATAATACGCACCAAAGGTCCATGTTCCCCACAATCTAATTATAATAGTTAGCATCCCCGCCAGTAAGCCAAATAATATCATTCCCTGGGGTGTTACAGGAGATGATGGTATGTCAGTGGCCAAGAAAAATGCTGCCAAAAACGTCCCTCCTGCAATCATATGAAATATAGGATCACCAAATGAGGTGGAGCCAATGGCCCAAAATATCCCTGAAAATAGAAATACACCAATTAGGTAACTAATAGGAATTCTCCAATTAACCCTACGTCTTATAATTAGATAGATTCCGCCCATAACCAGACATATTCCAGAAATTTGCCCCATAAATCCTGGGATCTGTCCAAAAAACATCTGTTTATATGTGTAATAATTGTGTACAAAATCAATACCTTGAGTTTTAAAAACCTGCATTGGAGAAAGCTTTGTCTCAATATTTTTTATTGGAATTATCCATTTAATCATATAGTCAGGAAAAGAAATCTTTAAAATTACCCAGGAGATAAGGGCTCCATTAAAGGGATTTGTACCATATCCCCCATATATTTCTTTTCCGAGTAAGACCATAAAAAAAGTACCAATAATCACGATCCACCAGGGTAGGGTAGGGGGGAGTAACATGGAAAATAAAAGTCCATAATAAACAGATGTAAAATCATTTATTCTTAATTCTCTTTTGGTAATCGCCTGAAATAAGGCCTCCCAGCCAATTGTTGATACCACGGAAATAAAGATTATTTTTAATGCAGATAACTTAAATAAATATAACGCAAATAGGAGCGCAGGAATAAGCGCTATCGCGTGGTCTATCATAATGCTCTTCAGACTATTTCCACTGTGTAGATGGGGTAGGGGAGATACAATGAGATTACTCATAAGACAATTTCTCCTTCTCCAGGTTTTGTTCCTAGGACTAATATAAAATTTAATATTAGTTATTTAAGCAATACTTTTTTGGGCCTGTAGATGGGCCTTTCCATATTTTATCCATTGAACTAAAGGAATATTAACTGGGCATACATATGCACAACACCCACATTCTATGCAACTACCTATATTAAACTTTGTCAAAAAATCAAATTGATTGCTTTGAGAATAACCTGACAAGAAAAGGGGCATCAAGTTCATTGGACAGACCTCAACACATAATCCGCATTTTATACATACCTCTTCACAGAACTCTACCTCATTACCTTTATTTTGAACAAAAATTATGCCTATTTCCTTGGTTAGGGGATAGTCTAAGGAAGGGAGTGACGTGCCTGATATTGTTCCATTTACAACCACCTTTGACACTGAGTTTAGATCTACATGAAGTTGATTTAATATATGACCTATAGGGGTGCCAATTGAGGCCCCTACAACATGTGTATTGGTTAGATCTCCTTTTACAACTGTGATTAGTTTTTCTCTATATGGCATATAGCCATTAAATAATCTTCCAAGCTCATAAATGGTTTCAAGGTCAAGTATAGATACTTTTAGATGTTTTTCTATTATCTCGTTTATGGGATAATCTTGTTTTAAAATAGACCTTACTAAGATAGGGATTCTATGTTGGGGATATTTATTTTTTAAAAATACTATTTCCAAATTATTGTGGTGCCCCACAATTTCCTCTATCCCTTCAACCCTCCTAAAATCTCTGTATAAGGCAATGATTAGACGTTTAGGCTGTAATAATTCATTTAAGGTCTTTAATCCTTGGGCTATGATTTGATTTTTTTTCTGTAAGAAATAATAATTTCTCCCATTTGCAACTATTTCTTCTAATCCATTTATAATAATTGTATCAGCCTTATATTTCTGTATTATTTCAAATTTTTCTATTAAGGGAAGTATTTGGCCTTGGGTATCAACTATACCACTCTCTATTATATTGCCTAGTTGTTCTTTTTTATTGAAGTCTTTTTGTGGAAAAGATGAAATTTCATTGACTTCAATATCGATTGCTCCAACCTCTTCTCCTAAATAATTGCGAAAGTCCTTTCTTATTTGTAATACCCGACCATCAACAGGGGATATCAATGTAGAACTACCTTTTTGGGCAATCTTGTCCCCGGCTTTTACTTGGGTATTTTTTTTGACTAGAGGGATTAAAGGAGAAATAGAATCTTGTTTTAATGATAGGGTTATTTTTTTTGGAAGAGGTATTAGAGTAAGTCTTTCAGGATAAACAACCAAGGGTTTAAGAGTAATGCCTCCAGAGGAAAAGGATAAATCTCTCATATCTTATCTCTCTTTGTGCTTAATTTGAGGTCCACTTTACCCCGTTTATTTTTTGGCTAAAATTATCTAAAATTTACAATACAAAGGTCTATAACTTTAAAAAAGCTAAATTATGATTATTTTTTTTGACAAATATTGTCAAGGGCAAAAAAATAGAGCTAGTGTTTGATTATAGTAGATACTTCCAATAAAAAATCTCTTTTGTGAACTATGATTAGATGAAATATGAGAAAATATTACTTGTCAATTCTTTTTTTTGTTTTTAATTATTATACCTACTTGTTTTAATAATATTATTTTAATAATATTAATAAAAGTTAAAGTATTTCTTTATGTTTTTTATTTTAACTAATCATAATTATAGTAGTTATGGAGATTGATCCTGGTAAATTAGCTTTATTTATAACCCCTGTGCTTAGGCTATGGTACTATTTTTTATTCTATAGACAGATAGGTTATGACAGGGTCAAGGAATACAAGGAAAAGGGCAATGCTAGTCCTGTTTTATTTGCCTTATGGCATGATGAACTACTTCCACCAATATATATTCACAGGAACCAAGGCATATTAATATTGGTGAGTGAGAGCAGAGACGGTGAACTCATTAGCAGGGTATTAAAAGGTTTTGGTTATAATACTGTTAGGGGGTCAAGTACTAGGGGAGGGGTAAAGGCGTTAAAACAGATAGTTCAAGAAGTAAAATTAAGGCCTAGGGACCTAGCAATAACAGTTGATGGTCCAACTGGTCCTCGACATAAGGTCAAAGAAGGGATTATATATATTTCTTGGAAATTAAATATTCCCATTGTTCCAGTGAGGAGTAGAATATCATTTAAAAAAGTATTTTCCCGCTCATGGGACAGGTTTCAACTTCCCCTCCCAGGGAGTATGTGTGAAATAATTTATGGAGAGCCATACATTATTTCTTGCAAAAAGATTAATACTCCCATCCTTGTGCAGGAAACAGCCCGTCTTGAGGAAAAGATGGAGCAGCTTTTAAAACAAAAATAAGGCTCTTATGTTATGTTGTTCTCTTTTTTTAATGGCATTTAGACGTGATATAGCTGCTTGTTTTTCTGATTTTCTTTTGGCATCTTTTATAACATCCATTAATATCCTTTTGGCTGTGTCAAATTTCCCAATTTGTTCATAGATTAAAGCCGCCCTATAGAGTCCAGTTATAGACCATATATATTGATCTTTATAGAACCAATACACCTTAAGATATTTATCTAATGCCTTATCTGTATTTCCCTTAATTTGATCATTTTCTGCCAACCAAAATAAAATTTCAGCTTGCAGGCTCCTTTTAAGAGTATTCTTTTTATTCCATAGAAAATTAAGAAGTTGTTGGGATAGGTCTATTTTATTATTCCTTTGGACAAAGAGTGCAATTTTTAAAATAGTAATTGGTCTTAGGCTATTTGGGGATAAATTAAATATTTTTATATAATAAGGTATAGCCTTTTGTATCATATCTGTTTCTCTATAAAATCTACCCATGGTCTTGTAATATTCTATTAGTAAATCTTGCGTTAATAGTTTTACATCAAACATATTTATATATTTATTAAAAAGTTTAAACTTACCAGAGTCAATACATCTATTGGCCATTTCTAGTATTGCCCTTTGAGATAAAATAGAATCAGGATATAAAAATATAGCTTGTTTTAACACATTGATATGGGCATTTTTTATATTATCGTTTATTATATTTTTTAAATAAGAATACCTCAATAAATAATCCAGTGGATATAGTTTAAAGTCCTTTTTTAATTCAAAAATTGAAATATTAAATCTACAATTCATTTTAAAAGGATTAACATCAAAAGGCATGAGGAAAAGAACTATTTCTTTTAACTCCTTTCCACTCAGTCCAATATTTTTCAGGGATGATATTTGGTCAGTTAGGAGTAGTATGCTTATTTTTAAAGATGTGGGTAGTTCTTTAAATTGAATATACGGCATTAATTGTCTGAGATATGTATATTTATGATTAATCAATAGGTATGCAAGTTTTAGGTTTAATAATATTTGTTTTTTATCTTGGGATATTAGGATTGATCTTAGCTCATTGTCTATCAAAGAGTTTCCATGTTTAAACCCCAATTTAAATAATTGATTTTTAAATTGGAGTAGGGCAGGCCATTTAGTTATTGGAATTGACCAGAGATCTTTTTGTTGTTTTATAATAGGAAGTACTAGTTGGAGATAAGTGTTTAGTTTTGGAAGTCTCAATAAATCTTTTTTATATTTTTTTGAATAATCTGTAGATATAGGAAATATAGAATCTAATAGCCCATATCCTACTATAGTTTTGATTGGGTCTTGAGAACTTTTAATTAACTCTTGTGCTGCCTGTGTATCCTGTATTGAAATATATCCAAGTAACTTTATGAGAAAATCCCTTGACTGACTGTCTGGGATATTTAATCTGATTTTTTTATCAGAGATATATCCTAATGTATCTATTATTTTTAAGAACACCTCATCTTTTGGCCAAAGTGACTTACCTGTATTTGCTAGGTCCCTTAGTTGTTGGATCTTAAAATTGGGCCTTAGGAACCTTCCAGAATATAGATCCTTATATAATTCTTTAATCAAAACCATTTTAAAAAAATTTTCCAATCCAGGTTCCCTTAAAATAATTTTTGGCTCAAGATAAGTTGACGCCAATCTATATTCAGAAGCTGATTTTAAAAATATCTCCTTTAAACGATATGCACGGGCAAGTAATAGGTGAAATTGGCCCTGAAGTTTTTTATCTCTAAAAAGTTTTTTGTTTTTTAAAAGGATATTAATTGTCTCATCAGGTTGATTTAAAAAAAATTTCGTCTTTGCCCTTTCTAGGACTCCCATGGGGTTTTTTTGATTTTTCAATTCAAGGTCAATTACCTCATATGCCCTGTATTTTTTTAACACATCAATGAAATTATCTGACCTATTATTAATCTTAGCATATGAGTCAGTTAGAAATACAAGGAGTATAACTAGGGTAAATAAGTTAATCTTAGTCTTCATAGCACAACATCTCCTGTAAAAAAATTTTGGCTTTTAAATTTTGGATGTTGAATTAATATATACTATTCATAACCTATCATAAACAATAATTTGTTTTAAAAGTTAAAGTTTAATAAAAATTAACAAAGAAATAGAGTTAAATTTTACTAAACAATTAACACATATTTAATATTTTAAAAAAGGCATTAATTAAATATCAAATCAAAAAGATGGTTAGCTTAAATTCCAAAACCCAAGACCTAAAAACCACATGTAGTTTTCAGAACTTTAGTTTATTAAAATTTTTAGTAGTTAGGAAATGAATATATATTAAAGTTTACATAATATTCATTATGAGACATTAAAATAAAAATTTTTATCTATCCTATTGTCAGGGTCATGTCAAAGTTTTCAAGAAAGGCAAAATTGGGCTAATGACTAAAGGAAAAATTTTGACCCTTTGCCTTTAGCCTATTTAGCCTATAAATGTTATTTCATCTAAGTTTAAATATTTTGAGACTTGGGGCCGAAGTCTCTGGCTTGCACATGTCTAGAGGCCCCATCTGTGAGGAGTCATTATTTAATACCTGGATGCCCCTGTAATATTTTTACGTTACTAGGTGGTTTTTTCCAAAAAAGATCGTTGTCAATATTTGGATTTATTTTGGTATCTTTGAATATAATAATGTTTTCATTTCCAAAAAAATCCACTATATCTATTTTTGTTATTAGGTCTTCTTTGTTTAACCATAAATAAACCAATACCATATTGGGCTCAGGATTTTTAGGGATTAGTTTATATTTTGTGCCAAAATCATCACTCTGGTCTTTTATAATGCGAAATTTATTTTTTATATCAATATTTCCTGTAATTAGGTCCAAAATGGTTTTAGATTGTTCTATTTCTCTTAATTTATACCTATATGCCAATTTTTCTTCTGGAAAATAGTCCCAAATATTGGTTTTTGTTATTATCAATATCTCTTTTTCTGGGAAATATGTTTCCCATCTTATTTTTATGATCCCTTTAATTTTTTTTATATAAATAATTCCTGATCTTTTTTCTTGTTCTTTGGTAGATCTATTTTTTAGAATTTGTTGGAAATTTGTTTTGATGGAATTTATGTCTTTGTATTTATTTAGTAATATCTTAGAGATATCTTTGCCCATAGCATAGGAAGGTATAATCAATATTAGGATAATAATAGAGAAAAAATATGATCTTTTTATCATTGTCTTTTAGCTCCTTGAGGTTTTCTGACCACTCCAATTATATTGGGGATTTTTTTTGAACCTTTTGATATTGAGGGAAAGATTCCAATTGGGGAATATCCATGAAGGTCCTTTTTAAAATTTTTTATCTTTATATAAAGGCCTGCAGTTGATCCTCCTTCAGTAAATAGACAAGATGAGATATTAATAGGAAGGCTTAGTAGAATATTATTTAATTCATGAATAGGTAAAGGAATTAGACTAAAAATAAATAATATATAATTGTGATAATCTATTCCCACGGCAGACACACTATATGAATTATTATCTTTATGCCAGAGGTTCTTGCCATTCATTCCAATCATCCTAAAGTTTTGGATGACAGTATCATAGTCTTTTAATAGACTCATCCAATTAGTGTCCTTTCCCATCTCTATAATTTTGATATATGGTATTCCAGGAATCTTTGGATTGAATGCCAAAAATCCCCCGTACTTTTTATGGATATGGTGTTGATTTACAATATTTCTATCCCTCATATAACCTGTACTGGTCTTCTGGTCCTTCCAAAACATACTTGCATTTATTGCTGCAATGAGACTATATCTTTGTGCCCATTCTTCTAAGGTCTTTGGGGGCTGTTTAGATTTAGATGCCATTAATAGTTGTAGAGAATAATATGCTGGATCGATTTTCAAGATATAAATATCAAAATCATGTGTTTTATATGTCCCTTGAAAATTGGCATAAAAAATCCCTTTGTCCAATATTTGCCATGTATTCCCATATGAGAGACTAGTAAAAAAAATCGTGAGAATTCCACTAATTGCTAGAGTATATGAAATCTTCTTCACTTTAGCCCTTAGCCTTTCGTCTATACATCTTCAAGTAGATCACTCATAGTGTATAACTTGCCAGGTTTTTTATTACATATCCATTTAGCAGCCCTGATTGCACCTTGGGCAAATGTTTCCCTTGAATGGGCCCTGTGGGTTATTTCTATCCTTTCTCCTGGTCCAAAAAAATATACTGTGTGGTCTCCTACTACATCTCCCCCCCTCAAGGTTTGTACCCCTATTTCTTGCCTTGGCCTCTCTCCTATATTCCCATGTCTACAATATTTGATGTTGTCCAGACCAAGTTTTTTTGAGCCTGCCAACACTTCAGCAATTTTTAAGGCCGTGCCACTAGGAGCGTCCTTTTTAAACCTGTGGTGTATTTCTGATATCTCCACATCATATAGCTCACCTAATGCGTCTACAAATTTAGGGAGTAGCTTTAATAATACATTTATTCCAACACTCATATTAGGTGCCCAAAATATTGGATTATTTTTTGCGCATTCTTTTAAATGATCCATTTGTTCATTGCTCAACCCTGTGGTGCCTATTACCATGGGATTATTTTTTTCTGTTGCAATATCTACATTGCCTATGGTTACATCTGGATAAGTAAAGTCGATAATTGTTGCCCCAGGATATTCAGATATTGCTTGTCTTAGGGAGTCAGTTATAAGTACATCAAGTCCTTTAATCTTGTTTAAAGACCCTGGTGTCTCAATAGCTGCAACCAACTTAAGGTCTGGGTCTTGTTTTACAAGATTACATATAGTTGATCCCATCCTGCCAACAGCCCCTGTGACAATTATTTGTTGAGTCATTTTTGTCCTCCTTTCAATTAAAGATATGTACATAAATAGCTATAAGCTTTTTATTTCAAAAACGTGAAAAAAGTTTACGTTTTTTCTAAATCCTAAGTCATTGTATATAACGGCTAATGGCTAAAGGCTAAGGGTTAAAGGGAAGAATTCGCCTCTCGCTCAATATACCTTTTGCCTTTAGCCTTTTGCCGCCTTTCATATTACTGAGTTAATAATCTTATAAATTCTTGTTCACTTATGGTCTTTATCCCAATTTTTTGTGCTTTTTTGAGTTTGGAGCCTGGTTCATGTCCAACTACAACATAATCTACTTTTTTAGAAATAGAATTTACCACCCTTCCCCCTGCCCTTTCTACTATTTCCTTTGCCCTATTCCTAGACATGCTCTCTAATTTTCCTGTAAATACAAAGGTCTTGTCCTTTATTTTAGATTCTTTCTCATGATGGTATTGTTTTTCTTTGAGGATAGGCCAAAGTCCAATATCTTTAAATTTGTTTAAAAGGGCCTTATTTTCAGGGGTCCTAAAAAAAGAATATATAGACGCAGCTACTTCTTTGCCAATGTCTTTTATTTGAATTAATTGTTCAATACTTGCATTACTCAAATTATCCAACGTTTTAAACTCCTTAGCAAGGGTATTGGCCGTTTGTTCTCCAACTAGCCTGATCCCCAGGGCTGAGATAAATTTATCTAAACTGGCCCTCTCTTTTGCCTCTGCTATGGCATTTATCATATTTTCAGCTAATTTGTCTCCCATTCTATCAAGATGAATAATATCTTGTTTTTTCAATAAAAAAAGATCAGCAAAGTCCTTTACAATTCCTTTATCTACAAATGTCTCAATCCAACTCTGCCCTAACCCATGGATGTCAAGCCCTGCTTTGGAGACAAAATGCATAAGTCCCCTCTTTAACCTTGCAGGACATGATGCATTTATACATCTATAATATACCTCATCTTTTAATTTTACTACCTTAGAACCACAGACTGGACACCTCTTTGGTAAGACAGGATCCTTTTCCTCCCCAGTCCTTTTTTCTTTAATTGGCCTAATCACTTCTGGAATAACATTGCCTGCCCTTTGAACCAAAACTATGTCGCCGATTTTTAACTCCTTTGCAAATATCTCGTCAAAATTGTGAAGAGTGGCCCTTTTGACCATTGCTCCTCCAATTTCCACTGGGTCCAAAATCGCCACTGGGGTCAAGACCCCTGTGCGTCCCACCTGGACCACAATGTCTTTAAGACGAGTCTCGGCCTGTTCTGCCCTGAATTTTATGGCAATTGCCCATCTAGGAGACCTTGCAGTTGCTCCAAGCCTTTTTTGTTGTTCTAAGGAATTTACCTTTACTACTACTCCATCGATCTCATATTGAAAATCTTCCCTCTTCATATCTAGGAAATGGAAATATTCTATAACCTCTTGTTTAGACAGACAAAGCTTTGCCTGTGGTACTATATTTAGACCGAGCTCAAAGAGTAACTCCATTATTTGGGACTGGGTGGAAAAATATACGTTTGTGTTTTTTTCCCATCTAATTATACCTATCCCATAGGCAAAAAATTTCAGGGGCCTTGATGCAGTAATCTTAGGATCCAATTGTCTAATTGAACCAGCAGCTGCGTTTCTAGGATTTGCAAAGGGTTTTGTCCCTTGCTCAATCTGTTTCCTGTTCAATTTTAAGAAGTCTTGCTTAGAGATTACCACCTCTCCCCTTATTTCAATAAAATCAGGCAGATTAGTTAGTTGTCTCAATCTAAGGGGGATATTTTTTATTGTCCTTACATTTTCTGTTACATCCTCACCGACAAATCCGTCCCCCCTTGTTGCAGCTCCAAGGTATTTACCATTCTCATATATGAGTTCTATGGCAAGGCCATCTAATTTTGGATCTACCCAGAATTCTATATCTTCCCCAGGAAGGAACTTTTGGATCCTAGATACATATTCCTCCCATTCCTGGTCAGAAAATACATTGTCCAGACTATACATTGGAATTGAATGTGGCCGTTGCTTAAATTCCTTTAGTGGTGGACCACCAATCTTTTGAGTAGGTGAATGAGGTGATTTAAATTCAGGATATTTTTCTTCAAGTTCCCTTAGCTCATTAAATAGATTATCATACTCAAGGTCTGAGATCTCAGGATCATCTAACACATAATACCTATAATTATGATATTCAATTTCTTTCCTAAGTTCTTCGATCTTTTTTTCTATATTTTTCATATACTACAAAAAATATCTAAAGTGTTTCTTTAAATTTTTTAAGGTCAGTTTTTTTACCAACTACTATTAATGTATCCTTGGCTTCAAGGACCTCATCGGCTCGTGGATTATAAATCATGGTGCCGTCTGTTTTTTTTATGGCAATAATTATTAGATTAAATTTTGGTCTTAACTCAGATTCTATTAAGTTTTTTCCTACAATATCTGAGGTTTCAGGGATTAGAAATTCCTCCATCTGAAGGTTTAGGTTATTTCCATGGATTGCCATGTCTAAAAAATTTATAACCGTAGGCCTAAGTACCAATTGAGCCATTCTAAGTCCCCCTAGAAGATGTGGGGTAAGCGCCCTATTCGCCCCAGCAAGCTCTAATTTTTTAATTGATCTTTCATCTTCAGCCCTAGCAATAATGGTGAGATTAGGGGCAAGCTGTCTTGCTGTAAGGGTAACATACACATTTTGTGCATCAGTAGAGAGTGTGGTTATAATGGCCTTGGCATTGGTTAGCCCTGCTTTGTGTAATATTTTGTCATCAGTGGCGTCTCCATCTACGAATAATATCCTGTTCTCTTCAGTAAGTTCTTTGATTATTGTTGGATCATTTTCAATTACCACTGTTTCACATTTTTCTCTAATTAGCTCTTTGGCAACAATGCTTCCAATCTTTCCATAACCACATACAATATAATGGTCCTTTAATGACAAGATTTTGGCTTCCATCCTTTTTTTTCCCCAAAAAAGTTGAATTTTTCCTTCTAAGAATGCATTGGCAAATGACCCTATTATATATGCATAGGAGCTTACGCCCATTAATATTAAAATAGAGGTGTACAGCTTTCCCTTGTCTGATAGTTCATGGACTTCTCTAAATCCCACAGTAGACAAGGTAATCACCACTTGGTAAAAGCTATCTAAAAAATTCCACCCTTCAATATGCATGTATATATAAATCCCAAATAGGCATATAAAGAACAAGATTACAAATCCGATTATTAAGGGATAAAATTCTTTTATGAATTCTTTAGAAAGAAAGAATTCTATTTTTGATCTTTTTAATTCATTCATATTAAGGCGTTATATATTTTTTATTTCAAAAACGTGAAAAAAATTTACCTTTTTTCTAAATCCTAAGTCATTTTTTAAATTATGAATTATGAATTCTGAATTTTAAATTTTAAATGAAAAAAGGATTAATCCAAGATCCAAAATTCAACATCCAAAATTATTATTAATGGTTTTCGTCTTCAGCCTTCAACCTTCAGCATTCAGCCTTTTGCCTTTAGCCTTTTGCCACCTAAGCGAAACTTGGTTTCGCTTAGTGCTAACGCATATTTTTTAATAAGGATTTATTCCTTATTTTAAAATTTGGCCAATGGCCAAAGTAAAGCGAAACTTCGTTTCGCTTTAACCTGCACTTTTTGGAGCTTTAGTTTGTTATAACTTTAGGAGTAAATCCTTTAATCTATAGATCTCGTCCCTTATCTTAGCTGCTACTTCAAACTCAAGATTTTTGGCTGCCTCTCTCATCTTTCTGTCCAATTGCTTAATCCTTTTTTCTATGCTTTTCTGGTCTGAATAATAAAATTCCTTTTTCTCTGCAACTACTAAGCCATGTCTTTTTTTTCTTTCTCCAAACTCATATAGGGGATTACTACTAGATTTCTTTATACTAGTAGGTGTGATTTTATTTTTTATATTAAATCTTATTTGTTTTTCCCTCCTCCTATTGGTCTCATCAATTGCCTCTGCCATAGATCTAGTTATGACATCGGCATACATAATAACCTTGCCCTCTACATTTCTAGAGGCCCTTCCAAAGGTTTGTATAAGTGAAGTAGTAGACCTTAAAAAACCTTCTTTGTCAGCGTCTAATATGGCCACAAGAGATACCTCAGGCAGGTCTAGGCCCTCTCTCAATAAATTTATCCCAACAAGCACTGAGAATTTTCCCTGTCTCAATTCTTGAATAATAGAAATCCTCTCCAGGGTATCTATATCTGAGTGCATATATTTTGCAGAAACTCCCCTTTCATTTAAAAATTCAGTCAAGTCCTCTGCCATTTTTTTGGTGAGTGTGGTAATAAGTACCCTCTGGTCTTTTTGTATCCTTTTTTTGCATTCTGAGAGTAAATCATCTATTTGTCCCTTAGTTGGACGCACTTCTACCTCTGGGTCTACTAAACCTGTGGGTCTAATTATAAGCTCCACTATCCTTTCCTTAGATTTTTCCAATTCAAATTCCCCAGGGGTTGCTGAAACATATACAACCTGATTGATCCTATCTAAAAACTCTTCAAAATTTAAAGGCCTGTTGTCCAATGCAGATGGTAGCCTAAACCCATAATCCACAAGGTTTTGTTTCCTTGACCTATCCCCATTGTACATCCCCCTAATTTGAGGAACACTTATATGTGATTCATCGATAAATAACAAAAAGTCTTTTGGGAAATAATCCAGTAGACAAGCAGGGGGAGTTCCAGGGGCCCTTCCATCAAGGTGTCTTGAATAATTTTCTATTCCATTACAATACCCAAGCTCTTCTAACATCTCCAAATCGAGCATGGTCCTTTGCTCCAGCCTTTGCGCTTCAACTAATTTATTATTTTTATAGAACCAGTTAAGCCTTTGTCTTAGTTCTTCCCTAATATCTGAGATGGCCCTTAATAGGTTTTCCCTTTCAGAAACATAATGGCTTGCAGGAAATATAACTGTTTTTTCTAATCTATCTAATATTTCTCCTGTCAATGGATTGATCTCATATAAGGCATCGATTTCGTCTCCAAAAAATTCGATCCTAATTGCCTGCTCTTGTTTGTATGCTGGAATGACTTCAACCACATCTCCCCTTACACGAAAAGTGCCCCTGTGAAAGTCATAGTCATTTCTCTCATAATATATTTCAATCAGGCGCTCAATTAGTCTATCCATACTGATCTCCTGTCCTACTCCAACAGGGATAACCAGGTTTTTATAGTATTCAGGAGAACCTAAGCCATAGATACAGGACACTGATGCAACGATTATAACATCTCGCCTAGTCAAAAGGGAATATGTGGCTGCATGTCTTAATTTGTCTATGTCGTCGTTAATTGAGGAATCTTTTTCTATATATAAATCGCTTTCAGGGACATATGCCTCTGGTTGGTAATAGTCATAATAACTTACAAAATATTCCACTGCATTTTCTGGAAACAGCTGTTTGAATTCATTGTACAGTTGGGCTGCTAAGGTCTTATTTGGGGCCATTACAAGGGTTGCTTTTTTCATTTCTTTTATTACATTTGCCATGGTAAAGGTCTTTCCTGACCCTGTTACTCCTAATAATATTTGATGAGTAGCCCCCTTTTTTAGATTTTCACACACCATCTTTATGGCCCTTGGTTGATCTCCTCTAGGTTTATATGGAGATACTAATTTGAATTCCATGGAGCATCCTCATAAAAAATTTATGTCTTAGTTTGTTTATTTTTCTTCTAAGATTATATTCTGCTTATTTCAATGAGTCAAAATTATTATAATTAACAAAAAGGCATAAGCTTCTTTAACCTACTTTATTAAGGATGTTTTATTTAACAGCCGTGTTTCTTATCTCCCAAATCTATGCAATAGATAAAATAGAATAAGCATTTAATCTTCTATACAGGTAGTTAACTCCCTTCATTTTCTTGACAAAATCTAGGTATACAACTTAAATAAACCACCATGGAAACACATACAATTAATGAAATTAATTCTAAAAGATTTACCTCTGAGGAAAAAAACATACTTATTAATATGACTTTTGGACATTTTTTGAGCCATTTTAATATGTTGGTATTTCCACCTTTAGTGATTCCATTAACAATCTATCTAAAAATGGACATAAAAAATGTATTGTCCCTTTCCTTTTATATGTATTTATTATTTGGGCTAAGTGCTCTACCCTGGGGGGTTGTTGGTGATAGGCTAGGCGCAAAGAAATTGATGTTTTTGTTTTTTATTGGATCAGGCGTATGTGCAATATTAGCAGGTAATTTTATTGACCATCCCTTTTTATTTTCTCTATTTCTTGGAGGCGTTGGCTTTTTTTCTGGCATATATCATCCAATTGGATTAGGTATTATCTCAAAAGGAATATCTAGAATGAGTTTTGCACTTGGTATTAATGGAATGTTTGGAAATCTTGGACTTGCCACTGCTCCATTAGTAGCTGGGATAGTAAATTTTTTCTTTGGCATTAAAATGGTATTTATTTTTTTAGGTGGCATTAATTTTTTAGGTGCATTACTACTTGGCATATTAAACTTTAATGAACCAATATCTATACATTTAAGAAATGATAATAATCCATCTAACAATACCAATTCCCTGTTATATCCATTTATAATTTTATGTATATGTATGATGCTCGGAGGGATAGTTTATAGGGGAAATACTGTTATATTGCCTGCATATTTTGAACTTAAAAATCAGCACTTCTTAGAATTATTAAAGAATCTAAATTTTTCATTTTTGACTTCCAATGTGTCAGCCACATTAACTACTTCATTTGTGTTTATGTTGGGAATGACAGGTCAATTTATTGGTGGAATGTTTGCTGAAAGATATGATCCTCGATATGGTTACCTACTATTTCATTCAATGACTATATTTTTGGCACTCATTATTGCACATGTTGCAAATATACCATTGATTGTTACATCTGTTTTATATTTTTTCTTTTTGCTTGGAATGCAGCCAATGGAAAATACATTGGTTGCTCGATTAACTCCAACAAAAATGAGACATAGTGGATATGGTACAAAATTTATTCTAACCTTTGGAGTGGGCTCTATCTCTGTTTATGCAGTGGGATTTATCAAAAAAATATTTGGCATATCTTCAGTTTATTATTTTTTCTCAGCCTGTTCCTTTGTCCTAGTTTTAACTATACTCTATCTTATAAAAATCACACAGCAAAGCAGAAAAATTTAACTATTATTAAATTCCCCTTTTATCTCCAAAACACAATATATGTAACCTAGGACTCATCTTAAAACCATATCTCATGCAGAATTCAAATACAAAAGGCATGATATCAAGCTGTTGTTCTCTAGTTGTTCCAAAGGGCATTATATATATTTTTTGTTTTGGGATTTGATTTTGTTTTATAAATTGCAAAATAATAGATAGATTGCCTTTATCTGCAATAAATTTAAAATAATCACACCTTGAAAAATTATTTTCTACAAATTGCCATTTCCCCTCAAGATATTTTGGGCTGCACACTATTTTCCCTGGTATACCCTCTGGGATTTCTACTTTTCCGCTTGTCTCAAATTGTATAAAAGAACAGAAACTAGTTAAATGTCCTACTAATTTGTCTAGGCCTGCATTCCATTGTATAAAGGGCTCGCCCCCTGTTATTACTATATTTTTGCACCTATAATTTTTTATTTCATTTATCAATTTTGACAAACTATATTTTCTAAACTCACTCCATGCGTATTTTGTGTCACAAAAGGGACAATAAGGGGGTTTACATCCTCCAAGACGCAGGAAAACACTTGGAGTCCCAACATAAGGTCCTTCTCCTTGCAATGAATAAAATATCTCGCATACATCTAAAAATATGTCTCCCACCTATTTAATCTCCTTTTTTGGATATTTGATGAAATCAAAAAAACATATAGTTCTATATGATAAAAGACTATTTAAATCCATAAATTTTTTTCTTGCCAAAAACAAAAAAAAAACTTATATTTTTTCTCCTGTCAGGGCGAGGTAGCTCAGTTGGTTAGAGCATGCGGCTCATATCCGCAGTGTCGGGGGTTCAATTCCCTCCCTCGCTACCATTATTATTCCCCCCTGATGTTAAATTTATAAGGGGGCGAAATGGCTTCGACGGGGATAGCGAAACAAGAGTGGCAGGCCGAGGTGCCGTGAGGCCTCGTTAAACACACGGTAGAAAATTAAGTGCCGACAATAATTACGAATACGCAATGGCTGCTTAATTGACAGCCACGCTCCTTCTAAACAACGCCTGATAGTTTAGAAGGGGTGAAAAAAATATCAGGCTAGCCTCAGTGCCCGCCTTCTGGCATTTGAGGTGAAAAAAAAACAAGAAGGCTCGTTGTCAGGGACCCTGGTCAGGGGGGAACTGGCAATTAAATCAAAACCTGACCTAAGCCTGTAGAAGCTCTTGTGTAGTATCTTCGGACGCGGGTTCGATTCCCGCCGCCTCCATTACTATTTTTGTCCGCAATATGAGAACATATGGTGCATTAATTCCTGGTCATAGAACTATTTTTAGGACTGTTGTACCCTGGATCTAGTTACAACCTATAGATTTGCTTTAAGCACTCCATAATTTTCAACAGAACCACCCCATTCAGCATAATTGTAATCAAAGGAAAAACATACGGTTTTTGCCTTTTGTGTTGTAGAAAATTTTGCAATAAATGGTAACATTTGATTGGGATTTAGATTGATGAAATAATCGTGAACTGTTTTTATGGGTAGTCCTTTTTCATTGTAGAGTCGTACATAGAGATCCACGTCAAAGATGTCTTCACAATAATTATTTTGTACAAGTCCTTTGATTACAATCATATTGTTAGATCTCTTTGCATTCCAAAAGATGTTTAAGTCAGGAGAATTAAGCTCTTTTTTGTATTCCTTGATATTATCTCCTGTGATAGGAGTATGGTCCCTAATAGTAGCACATCCTATTGATGTCAAAAGGAATACAACCACAAAAATTAAGCCTGTTTTCTTTGCTTTATTTTTCATCTTTGTTCCTCCTATATTTGAATGTTTATGGTTAATTGGGTTGGCTGAATAAAGGGCTAACGGCAAAAGGCTAAGGAGGTAATGGGGAATTGGTGAAATGGTTAATTGAGTTAAATGGGTTAATGTCTTTTTTACCCCAATTAAACCAACAAAAAAATAATCTTGTCTTAGCTTATAGTCAACTTGATTTTTTTCTGTATAATTATTTTACTGAAATGGTAAAATAATTAAATGGTTAAATAAAGGTTAAGTATAACATTTTTCCCTATTTAACTTAATCGACCATTCAACTATTTAACTAAATTGTGAGATAGTTAATTGAGTTAAATGGGTTAAGGTGTAATGTTCTTCAGTATTAGCTAAGTATAACCTATTTAACTATTTAACTAAAAATGGAGAATTGACTAAATCCTAGTGAAAATATTGATTTTTTGCAAAACATGTTTTAATCCAACAACATTAAGGAAGCCGTACATAAGGAGAAGCCCATGTTTTTCTTTATATGCTTATTTATCTCAGATATAATTTCCTTTTATTTCTCTTTAGGTGGTGGATATTTAATAAGGAAATTTATTGTCCCCTATTTTTATCCTAATTTATCTGTATTTAATTTTAAGTTTACTTATTTTGTATCCTTCTGGTGGATGCCTCTTATTTTTGTTTTTTTTATTTCATTAGAAGGTCTTTATAACAAAAGGATCTCCTTTTGGGAGAGTTTAAGACATTTATGGAAGGCCATTTTGCTTGCCACTGCAGTGATACTTTCATTGGTTACTTTGGGAAGAATAGGTGAAAGTATATCCAGATCGGTGTTGCTTCTTTCCAGCATGCTTGGTTTTTTTATTTTTCCCTTGGATCGATTCCTCACAAAGCGAGTTTTTTATATTTTTGAACCCTTTCGGGAAAAAATAATTATCCTTGGGGCAGGTCAATCAGGTAAAGCAGTTGCCAGAGGGTTTAAACGGGACAAATGCTATGATTATAAGATCATTGGTTTTTTAGATGATTTCAAAACTGGTTATGTGGAAATAGATGAATATAAATATCCCATACTTGGCGAAATTAAAGACCTGGGCTTTATTGCCAATAGGAATGGGATAAAGACAGTTGTTTTAGCCATGCCTTCATTAAAAAGTGAAAGAATGAGAGAAGTTTTTACAAATGTTCGAAAATATATATCCAATGTACTGGTTGTGCCAGAGCTATTTGGGGTTTCTTTATTAAAATCAGAACTGGATTATCTTTTTTATGAAGAAATTTTTTTATTGCACACTAAAAACAATTTAGCATCAAAATTAAACAGAATAATAAAAAGGGCATTTGATTTGGTTTTAGGAACTATAATTTTTATTATAACATTGCCGATTCTATTTATCATTGCTATCTTAGTTAAGTTGACATCTAAGGGGCCAGCAATTTTTACCCAATGGCGTGTAGGACAAAATGGAAAGCCCTTTAAAATCTACAAATTTAGGAGCATGTATCAGGACGCAGAAGAAAGGTTAAATGAAATTTTAGAAAGTGATCCTAATTTAAAGAAATTATATGATAAGATTAGAAAAATCCCAAATGATCCTCGTATTACTCCTATTGGGAAAATTTTACGTAAGACCTCTTTAGACGAATTACCACAAATTTTTAATGTGTTAAAAGGCGATATGAGTCTGGTAGGACCTAGGGCGGCCTTTAAAGAAGAGATAGAAAACTATTACAAAGACCAGGCTGTTTTTTATTTTCAGGTGAGGCCAGGTATTACAGGTCTATGGCAAGTAAGTGGACGCAATAAAACAGATTTTATGTTAAGGGTTCGTTTAGAGAGTTGGTATGTTCAAAACTGGTGTTTGTGGTTGGATATTGTTATCCTTTTGCAAACCATTAAGGTGGTATTAAAGGGTGATGGGGCCTATTAATATTTAATGTCCTTTTTAATCATTTTAATTTTCTTTCTACCCACTCCATATTATTTAAATACCATTTTACTGTTTTTTCTATTCCTTCTTCAAACCTAACCTTTGCTATCCAACCAATTTGTTTTTTTATTTTATCTGTATTTAAAGAATATCTAAAATCATGTCCTGGTCTATCTTTTACAAATTCAATTAAATCCTCAGATTTTTCTAGTATCTTTAAAATAGACTTTACAACATATATATTTTTTCTTTCCTCTCCACTACCTACATTGTATATTTCCCCAACTTTTCCTTTATCAATTATTTCAAAAACCGCCTCTGCACAGTCTGAAACAAAAAGCCATTCTCTGATATTTTCTCCTGTTCCATAAACTGGAATAGGTTCATTATTTAAAGCTTTCAAAATTACAACAGGAATGAGCTTTTCAGGATACTGCCACCATCCATAATTATTAGAAGGTCTAACGGTAATCACAGGTAATCCATATGTTCGATAATATGCTCTTCCAAGCATATCAGCAGATGCCTTACTCACTGAATAAGGAGAATTTGGGTTTAGTGGAGTATCTTCATAGAAGTGCCCTTCTTCTCCGAGTTCCCCATAAACTTCATCTGTTGCAATGTTTATGAATAACTTATTATCATTTTCTTTTGCTATGTCCAATAAAACTTGGGTTCCCTTAACATTTGTGTCAATAAAAGGAGAGGCATCTAAAATACTTCTATCAACATGGCTTTCTGCCGCCCAGTGAACTACTACCTCCGGTCTTTCTTTTTTAAAAATATGCTCCATAAACTCTCTGTTTGTTATATCTGCCTTATAAAACTTTACTTTATCCTCTACACTTTTTAATCTTACCAGATCCCCTGCGTAGGTAAGGTTATCTACAACTATGGTCTCAATTTTTTTTTCAATTGCCTGTTTTACAAATTCGCTTCCTATGAATCCAGCCCCACCTGTTACTAAAATTTTCATCTGTTCTCCTTTGTTTTGGGAATATCAGTAGTAGTGATAGTGATGGTGTTAGTATTGGGCTTTTTAATAAGATAACCCAACTTTTTAGTTTTTATAACACTTTTTCTCATCTATCTCATCACCATCACTATCATAAATAAACACTAATAATACTATTATTATCACTTATACACAAAATTAATCTCTGCATCCTCTAAAAAAGGTGCTGTTCTATCTTTTTTCGAAAGCACAGGCGCTTCATTAATAGGCCATGTTATGTTTATATCAGGATCATCCCATCTTATTGCTGAGTCATGCTCTGGTGAATATTCGCCACCGCTAACTTTATATATAATTTCTGCTTCATCGGAAAGTGTTAAAAAACCATGGGCAAATCCCTTTGGTATCCAAAGCATTAATTTATTTTCTTCAGAAAGTTCATATCCAACCCATTTACCAAAGGTTGGACTTCCTCTTCTTATATCCACAGCAACATCAAAAATTTTTCCCCTTATACACCTAACTAATTTCCCTTGAGCTTTAGGTTCTTTTTGAAAATGTAATCCTCTTAAAACACCTTTAACTGATTTTGAATGGTTATCTTGAACAAACTCAAGGTCAATATCCTCTCTTTTAAACTCACTTTTTTTATACGTTTCCATAAAAAATCCACGCTCATCACCAAATACCTTTGGTTTTATTAATATAACATCACTAATTTCGGTTTTTATAAATTCAAATGGCATGTTGTACCTATATTTTAGGTCGTTTAGGTTAATTGTAATGCCCCCTCCCTCGAGGTGGTAGAATGTCAAATAAGGAGGCCCTCCCACGTTAGTTTGTTGAGCAATTTTTGGGATTTACCTCAATATTAACTACAAACCTTTTGTTTATACCACAAAAGAAGCTCTCTTAATCCCTCTTTTAACTCAACTTTATGTGACCATCCTAAAGAGTGTAACCTTGAAACATCAATAACTTTTCTAGGTGTACCATCTGGTTTAGATGAATTGAAATAAATCTCTCCTCTAAATCCAGTAATATCTTTTATTAAATAAGCTAGATCTTTAATCGGAATATCTTTACCTATACCAATATTTATATGCGTATTTCTAATTTGCTTTGTTCTTAGACTTAAAGAATAAGGAGAACAGGAAGAATTTATATTTTCTTTTTCCTCTATCATATTTACTATGTCATTGAAATCAACTTCTTGCATAATAAAGACACATGCATCTGCCATGTCATCTACCCATAAAAATTCTCTCCTCGGATTTCCTGTACCCCATATTTCAACTTGAACACCATTAGTTTTTTTTCGTACTCCATATTTATCTAATATATTAACAATACTTTCTCTTTGTGCCTCACCATTTATCCCTTCAATAGGATTTAGATTTATATCATTCCGAATAAATTCCCAATCCCCTCTTTCTATAGCTGCTGCTAAACACATTTTCCTCAGTAATGCAGGTAGGACATGAGATTTTTCTAAATCAAAATTATCATTATAACCATATAAATTGGTGGGCATAACACTTAAGAAATTTGTTCCGTATTGTATATTGTAACTTTCACACATTTTAATGCCAGCTATCTTAGCTATAGCATAAGGTTCATTAGTGTATTCTAACTCATCTGTTAAAAGATATTCTTCTTTTATTGGCTGGGGACAATTTCTCGGATAAATACAGGTACTTCCCAAAAATAAAAGTTTTTTAACTCCATATATATAAGAATTATGAATTATATTATTTTGAATCTGAAGGTTCTGATATATAAAATCAGCTCTGTAAACATTATTTGCCCAAATACCACCTACTTTTGCAGCAGCAAGGAAGATGTATGCTGGATGATATTTCTCAAAGAACTCAGCAACTGATTGTTGGTCTGTAAGGTCTATTTGATAATAGGTGATAGGTGGTAAGTGATAGGTGGTAGGTGGCTTACTAAAATATGTACCGATGACATTTTCATATCCTTTTTCAAGTAGCTTTCTTACAATAGCACTTCCTACAAGTCCACTTGCACCAAATACCACTATTTTACTATTTTTCTCCATAAATTCACTTCCTTTTAGTTCTTAATGATTTTATCAGACCATTTAACATTTTACTTATCTTAATGGATTGATTTTCCAAATCAATATATAGTTCATTAGATATCATCTTTAAATCTTTTGAAAGCAACAAAAAATATCTCAACTCCTCCAAAGATCCATTTGCAATATTTAAAAATTGAATAAATTCTTTTGTATGTTTTCTTGAAAAACCCTCAACTATATTTACTGGAATAGAATAACTAGCTCTTTTAATTTGAGCTACTAATCCGTATTGTTCATCTTTTGGAAAATTATTAGCAACATCATATATTTTCAAAGTTAAATCATGTGCCAATTTCCATACTTCTAAATCCTTCCAATGCATACTGCATCCTATCTCCTATCACTTATCTCCTATCTCCTATCACTTATCACTTATCTCCTCTCTCCTATCACTTATCTCCTCTCTCCTTCAAACCCCACAACTTTTCGGTACCTCAAACCCACAATTTTTCAGCACAAGTTCTTTATAATTCTTCCTAAGATCACTTTCAACCATTTCCTTGACCAAATCTTCTAAAGTATGTTCTGGCTTCCAACCAAGCTTTTCTCTAGCCTTTGTTGCATCACCAACTAAAATATCAACTTCAGAGGGTCTAAAATATCTGGGATCGACTTCAACAACAACTTTTTCTTTTAAATTTTGAATTTTGGATTTTAAGTTTTGGATTATATTGTCCTCAGCACCTATTGATTTTAACTTATCACTTACCACTTCCCACTTAATACTACTAATTATCCCCTTTTCATCAATCCCTTTTCCTTTGAATTCAATCTCTAATCCAAGCTTATTAAAAGCCATCTTTACAAACTCTCTAACTTCAGTTGTTTTTCCAGTAGCTAAAACATAATCATCAGGTTCCCGTTGCTGAAGTATTAGCCACATTCCTTCCACATAATCTTTAGCATGTCCCCAGTCCCTTTTGGCGTTCAAATTTCCAAGGTAAAGTTTTTTATCTAGCCCAAGCAAAATCCTTGTTGCTCCTCTTGTTATTTTTCTGGTAACAAAAGTTTCTCCCCTTATAGGTGACTCATGATTAAATAAAATTCCATTACAAGCATATAAGCCATAGGCTTCCCTATAATTAACTGTTATCCAATAAGCATATAACTTTGCCACTGAATAGGGACTCCTTGGATAAAAGGGAGTCTTTTCGTTTTGAGGGATAGCTTGAACTTTTCCATAGAGCTCTGAAGTAGAAGCTTGATATACCCTTGTTTTATCTTTAAGTCCAAGCAATCTAACAGCTTCAAGGATTCTGAGCGTTCCTATACCATCAGCATTTGCAGTGTATTCGGGCTCTTCAAAAGAAACAGCAACGTGGGATTGAGCAGCCAAATTATAGATTTCATCAGGTTGCACCTTCTGGATAATTGCTGTTAAGTTTAAGCTATCAGTCATATCCCCATAATGGAGAAAAAAATTAACATCTTTTTCATGAGGATCTTTGTATAAATGGTCTATCCTTTCAGTATTAAAAAGAGAAGTCCTTCTTTTTATTCCATGAACTTCATATCCTTTTTTAAGTAGAAACTCTGTAAGGTAAGCGCCGTCTTGGCCTGTAATTCCTGTAATAAGTGCAATTTTCTTCATTTGTATTGATTCCTCCCAGATTTTAGTCTGTTAAATCAAAAAAATAAAACATTATGGGTGTTGGCCTAAAGAAGAGTTTCCTGTTGCCTTTACGGCTTGGTGTTAGAATAAAGCCTCAACCAACCTCCATTTCCGCTACTTTCCTCCTATCTACATCAAACACCACTCCTATCCTCATTACTTCATACCCCTTAGCCTCATATCTTTTTGCATATCCTTTTTCCTCTATCTGCTTGATTGCTTCTTTTGCACTACCAGTTGTCTTAAATTCAAACACATAGACCCTGTTTTCCCCATCATATTTAACCGCCATATCAAGCCTTCCCCTGTAACTTAATACCTCACTCTCTGCCCTGTATCCTGATAAAGACATGGCAAGGTAAAAAATAACGTGAAAATAAGCCTCATCCTTTTTTTCATACAACCTGTGCGGAATATCTCCCAAGATCAAATCCAGTAAATACCTTGCCTCTTCAAAATCATTTTCTCTTATTGCCTTGCCCAAATCATCTGCAAGTATTCTGGGATTTTTATCCGGATCTTGAAGTCCAGTCAGTAATACTTCTTGAAAACTATCCTTTACTTCTCTGTTTGGATAGGACAAAATAGGATAACCCCCTTCTACATCTTTTATTGTCAAATATCCTGTCTGGTATAATATTGCTTCTACCCCCAGATTCTCCAGATCATAAGCCTGCAAGAAATTAGAAGACACCTTTAATTGCTCCATCTCTGGGATCTTATGTGGTTTCTCCCTTAATAAATTCACCAGAAATGTTGGCGTACCTGTCTGAAACCAAAAATTGTTAAATACTTTTTTTTGCAAGGCAAACATTACAGACACAGGATTATATACCTTTTTATCAACATCAGGTGAGAATCTGTAACCATTATACCAATATTGCAACTCCTGCATACACGCATCTATATCCCTATAACCATATTCATCAGCAAGATTTTTTAAATATTCCTCAAAATTTTCCCTAATTTCTTCATCATTATAACCCAAAAAATCAGCATATTCCCTATCTGTACTAATATCGTTCAGATTATTCCATTTTGAAAATATAGATACTTTGGTAAAGTAGGATACCCCTGTGACAAACATAAACCCTAACTCATCAACCACACCTACTCCTTTTAACACACCAAAAAAATCTGCCAGCATCTCCCTGTTAGCCCTTGCTGTGTCAAGACGCTCCTTGCCCTGCCCTAGATGTTCTATGATAGGCTTGTCATATTCATCTATTAAAACCACTACAGGAGAATTGTATTTTTTGTAAACTTGAACAATTAATTCATCAAACATGCCCTCTAAGGTTCCTTCCTCAAGTCCTATCTCATATGTCCTTGCATGCCTCAGCAGCTTTTCCCTTAACCCCCTTTCCAACATATCCGGATTTTTACAGGATATACTATTAAAATCAAACACCAGTACAGGATGCTCTCTAAACTCCCACTTATCATAGATATATAACCCATTAAATAACTCTTTATTCCCCTTAAACAGCTCTTTTAATGTGCTTATGGTAAGTGACTTGCCAAATCGCCTAGGACGGGAAA
>JALWFY010000157.1 GCA_027013815.1 Desulfohalobiaceae bacterium
TCCAAAAAATTTTAAAAACCACATCTGGGACTTAAATCTACTTATCTCACAATAAGTAGACCTGTGTTCTCTCATAGGCGAAAAACGCCCAATTTGATGGTACATTAAGACCGAAATCGCCATTGTTTTCCTTAAATATTGTGAACTGTCATTATGCTTTTTATTTCAAAAACGTGAAAAAAATTTCTGTTTTTTCTAGATCCTAACTCATTTTTTAAATTATAAATTCTGAATTATGAATAATGAATGAAAAAAGGATTAATCCAAGATCCAAAATTCAACATCCATCGTCTTCAGCCTTCAACCTTTAGCCTTTTGCCTTTAGCCTTTTGCTACCTTTCATATTAAGCTACAGATTCCGGAACGTTAGTTTGATATTCTATTCACAGATTACAGGCAATCAACCATTATTCAATAGATAATTATATACCTCAATATATTTTTTAATAATCTTGTCTTTTGTATAATATTTTAAGACCTTTTTATATCCATTCTTTGAGATATAACTCCTGAGTTCCTCATCTTCTAAGACCTTTTTTAATGCCATATATAGACCCTTAGCATCTCTACAATCAGCAGAAACCACGTCCTCCATATCCTTTGTTATTTCCCTTGCCCCTCTAAACCTTGTACATACAACTGGCAATTTATAGGACCACGCCTCCAATATCACATTTCCCAAGGTCTCATTTTCCATAGAAGGAAAGGCAATTATGTCTGCTACTTCATAATAAGGCCTAACATCTACCTGCCACCCAGGCCAAATTAGTAAGTCCATGATACCAAGGGACTTGGCCAAGGAAAAAAGCTTGTCTTTTAAAGGCCCATTACCAAGTAGTATTAGACGAAATCTTTTGTCAACCTCTCTATCCTTGGTGAGGAGATAAATAGATTTAAACAAGGTTTCATGTCCTTTTACTGGGACAAATCTGGCTGGGGTTAAAATTATTATGTGGTCTTTAGATATGCTTAATTTCTTAAGCAGACCTATTTTTTCCTCTCTTTTAACGGGCCTTGGAATATCTATAAAATTGGTTATATGGAATACCCTTTTTGGGGGGAAACCATTTTGTATCAAATAGTCACATATACCCTTTGTATTTCCAATCCATGCATGGGCATGGGCAAATGGCCTTAAACCATAGTATCCCCCAAGCCTAGCTATATGGATACTCTTTTTTGGAGAAATTTTTGTAAGCCTTGTGGCACGGCTCATATAGGTCTGTACTATCTGAGGTCTTAGTTTATTTATCACTCTTGAGATACTAAACCTTGATATAGGGTCCCATACTGTATAAAAGGGCAGGGAAAAACTTGAACTATCTTCTCTTACTATGTCTTCAACCTCACTCCCTGCCCTAATACCTGTATAGACCTCAAGTCCATATTCTTTAAGGGCCTTGGTACATCTAAAGAACCAATTTTCTGCTCCACCAAGGCCCTTGCTTCCTATTAAATGTAGGGTCTTTATCATGAATTATTTGAATATTATATTTTCAATTCTCAAAGGGTGTTAGGTAAATTAGGTATTAGGTCTTTCTGTAATTGATATACCAAAACACCCAGAACCCAAAACCCAATACCTAATATCTACTCTGACCATTTACTGGGTATTCATCCTTACATAATACATTCGATTCTCTCTTATTACTACCAGCATAATACCCTTTTGGAGCCTATATCTAATATATGCACGAACCAACTTATTAATAGAGGATTGGGGTATGCCACCGATTTTATAAATAAGATCTCCAGGCCTTAGTCCAAGGGTTGAAGCAGGAGAATTTGGATATACCTTGGTTACCAGGATGCTCCCCTTATATTCCTTGCCCCAAAACCCCCATCTCTTTTTTATAAATCTAATTGCTTGGTCCTTGGTAAAATACACAGGTGTTAGAGGTGATGTTTCATACAATTTTCCCATCCTGAAAATCCTAAGTTTTATCTTGGACTCAGAAGTAGTGTTTAATAAATATCTTACATAATCTTCTTTATCCCAAATCTGCACCCCATTTATTGATAATATCACATCACCTGGTTTTATCCCTTCTTTATAGGCAGGCAGTCCCTTTATTACCTCAGTTACCAGCAATCCCTCAAGTCTTTTTAGTCTCAAATAAGAGGCCACCTGGGGATCCACGTCCTGTCCAAATATCCCAAGCCAAACAGGCTTTACCTTTCCATAATGTAGGAGTTCATAGATTACATTCTTTGCTTTATCTATTGGAATAGCAAACCCAATACCCTGTGCCCTTGCATATATAGCAGTATTTATTCCTATAACCTCACCTAGGATATTTAAAAGTGGTCCTCCACTATTTCCTGGGTTAATAGCTGCATCTGTTTGAATAAATCCAAAATATGTGCCTTGTTTAGTCCTTATAGACCTGTTTAGCGCAGATACTACCCCTGTTGTTACA
This sequence comes from Desulfohalobiaceae bacterium, assembly GCA_027013815.1. Taxonomy (GTDB): domain Bacteria; phylum Desulfobacterota; class Desulfovibrionia; order Desulfovibrionales; family Desulfothermaceae; genus Desulfothermus. The sequence goes on from JALWFY010000157.1 coordinate 2,421, forward strand.
GTATGATCAAAACCATATGGATTCCCTATGGCTATAACCGTTTCTCCAACCATTAAATCACTAGATGTACCAATCTTTGCTTGGGGAAGCACCCCTTTCCCTTTTAACCTCAAAA
>JALWFY010000158.1 GCA_027013815.1 Desulfohalobiaceae bacterium
GGTTGGTGCCAATGGTATGTATCCAATCCCATGGTCAAAGAACCTCTCTGTTATCTCCTTGGGTTTTTTGCTTCCATCCAAGGAAGATTCAGTTATATGGAGGGGTCCTTTAAAAATGGGGGTGATAAAACAGTTCCTCAAGGATGTGGTTTGGGGATTTTTGGATTATTTGGTTATAGATTGTCCTCCAGGTACAGGGGATGAACCCTTGTCTGTGGTACAACTCCTTGGAAAAGATGCAAAGGCAGTAATAGTCACCACCCCCCAGGACGTGGCAGTAGATGATGTGAGGAGGTCTATCAATTTTTGTCGTCACACAGGTAATCCAGTAATTGGAATAGTTGAAAATATGAGTGGATTTGTGTGTCCTCATTGTCATAAGGAAGTGGATATCTTTAAATCTGGAGGAGGAGAGGCCTTGGCAAAAGAAACAGGTGTCCCATTTCTTGGAAAGATACCTCTAGATCCTGCGCTTGTAGAAGCAGGTGACAGTGGAGAGGTGTTTATTAAATACCATCCAGATTCTCCTGCTGCCAAGGCCTTATCTAGGGTATTGGAACCTATTTTAAAAATAGATGAAAAATAGGTGAAGGAAAGATGTATTATTAACATAGTAAAGGGCAGGTTGGACCTGCCCTTTTTTTGTTAATATGGATGGGAAAAATAAAAAAATAGGGGGAGAGCTATGTCACAGACCAAGATTACAATCCTATGTGAAAATGTAGCAGGCTCTATGTTTGGGCTCATTGGAGAGCATGGTTTTTCAGCTCTTATTGAAAAGAATGGGGAAAAGATACTCTTTGATACTGGCCAGGGTTTTACCTTAAAGCACAATGCAAGTCTCCTTGGCGTAGATTTTAAAGAAATAGACAAGATCGCAATAAGCCATGGTCATTATGACCACACAGGAGGGCTTGCTGATGCCCTATATCCTCCAAGGGGGGCGAAGGTCTATCTCCATCCAGAGTGTTTTGGTAAAAAGTATGCAAAGATACCTAGTCCAATAGGGGATCAACATGTGTTTATTGGTATGAAGTTTAGAAAGGAACTTTTGGAAGATAGCCTTAAGGCGGATTTTATATTTTTAAGAGAATATACTGAGATTGGAGAGGGCATATATTTTTCTGGTGAGATCCCAAAAGAGGAAGAATATGCCATTAAGGATACTCGTTTGCTTATAAAGACAGAATCTGGGGAGTTTATAGAAGACCCATTTAATGACGATATAAGTTTGTTAATTGAAACTGACAAGGGCCCAGTGGTATTGCTTGGATGCGCTCACAGTGGTGTTGTTAATATATTGAGATACTTATCTGAAAAAACAAGGTATAAGGAATTTTATGGAGTTATAGGTGGTACCCACCTTGGATTTTTCCCTCCTGGTAAGGCCCTTGAAAATATCTTGGATGAACTGGAGAGGTTTTCAGTAAAACTAGTCGCAGTATCCCATTGTACAGGTCCTGTTGCCGCTGCACACTGCTATATGAGATTTAAAGAGAGATTTGAATTTGCAAATGTGGGTTGGTCAAAGGTATTTTAGATTTAATTGCATAGATATTATGTTAGGTTGTAGGTGTTGGGAATGATGAAAAATTTTGGATTTTAAATTTTGGATGTTGGAGGGAAGCTTTGCTTCCCTCTGTCTTACGCCTATTTAAGGGATTTATTCCTTACTAAAAATGACCTACAAAGCCAAGATAAAGTGGAACAAACTTCCACTTTCAGTGAACTGTTATTTTTAATTCAAAATCCATAATTCAAAATTATTATAAAAAACCTAGAACCCAAAATTTATATTAGGTATTGTTTTTTAGAACCTGTTTAATATAAAATGTCTAAAAAGACCTTTGTAAAATCAAGGTATCTCCTATTTTTATATTGAATTTTTGTGCAAGGTTTTCTTGGTTTAGGGCTAGTTCCATATATCCTTGGGAACCATCTAAAAGACCTATCTTGTTTTTGGGTATCTGGGCATAAGTAGAAACCAGGTATACCCCTTGATTTAAGGGGGTTAGATAGATTTCACCTTGGGAAAATATTTGTTTAAACCTGCTCTCAATCCCAAGTATACAGTTGCCGAACCTGTCTATATGGATCACAGGACTCTTTATTGATCTTTGTCTTATGTCTACTTGAGGAAATATTATTTTTTTTATTTTTTGTTTGTCTGTCTTAGATATTAGTTTATCTAAATCTCTATCTTCACAGAGACAGGCCCCTAAGGGGGCAAAGATGTCCCGTCCATGAAAGGTAGTGGATGGATCTATATTGAGATATTTTGATATATTGGCCTTATTGACAATATAAATCTCGCTAGCAGAGGTGTACTTTTCTAAAAGGGGATAGATAAGGCCATTATCAGGAGTTATAACGATTTTTTTGTCTTTTTCTAAGACCAAGATATCCCTCTCAGTGCCTACCCCAGGGTCTACAACTACTATGGTAATGGACCCAGCAGGGATATAGGGCCAAGAAGATACAAGGAAAAAACTCGCTTGTAAAATGTTGTGTGGCTCAATTTCATGAGATATGTCCAGTAATTGGGCATTGGGTATAATAGAGAGCAACCTTGCCTTTAATTGTCCCACATATGGGTCCATTAGACCAAAATCAGTGAGTAGGCAAAAGACAGGCCTTTTTTTATGAATAAATTTGTTATCCATTGAGTTTACTTACTCTTTTTTTATATCTAAGCTGTCTTTTATATTTAAGAAAGGAATATTAAAAGTCAAGATTTGGTCTTAACTGCCTTAAATAAAGCAAATTTAAAGATTAAATTGTGCATAACGTATCAATATATAGTAAAGTCTCATAGGTATGAAGTTAAATCTTGATTATACATAGTTGCTTTCAAACCTTAATACTACACATAGACCGGGATTGTTGTCCTTAAAGATTAATTTGGCCTTGTGCAAATCTACTACTGCTTTAACAAGGCTCAGGCCAAGACCATTTCCTTCCAAAGTTCTAGATTTGTCGAGCCTAAAAAATTTTTGTGTGATTTTTCCATACTCTTCTTCTTTCACTCCTGGTCCGTTATCACATATTGAGATAAAAATGAAATCGTTTTTTCTTTTAGCTAAGACAGATATTTTTCCATTTTTTTGTGTATATTTGACGGCATTGTCCAGGATGTTAAGCATAGATTGAGAAAGTAACTGGGCACTGCCTAAAACAAATAGATTATTTTCTAAATTCACAATTATGTCTATTCCCTTTTCTTCTGCAAAGGGCTGATAAAAATCAACAGCTTCCTTAAGTAGGACTGAAATATCCACCTTCCCCCAGTTTTTCCTTAAAACACCTGTCTCTATTTGAGATATCTCCAACAGGGAATTAATCATCTTTATCATTTTATCTGTATCTTCAGCCATTTTTTCAAAGGATTCTAATAAATTTTCCTCCTTTCCTAATAGAACCATTTCAATCCTGTTTCTCATTCTGTTTAAAGGGGTTTTAAGATCATGGGCTATAGAGTTAGATGTTTCCGTTGATTGTTTTATAAACCTTTCCAGTTCGTCAAGCATGGCGTTTATATGTTTTGCTATAATATCAAACTCATCATTTCTACCACTTATAGAGATTCGTTTTGATATATTCCCTTTTATTATGCTGCTACAAGCGCTTTCTATATTTTCAGCATGTCTTAAAATAGTCTTTCCTAAAGATAATCCAAGTACAATCAAGAATATAACTATTAAACAAAATATCACTGCCATTATTGCGAAAAGCGTTTCTCTTGTATCCTCTGTCCCTCTGATGCCTTGACCTATTAGAATCTTTGAATTACCTAATTTAACTGCTAACATGGGCCACAATCCATCTCCGTCCTTGACCTTTCCTATAATGTCTTTTTCGGCTACCCACACATTTTTAATTGGCTCATTGGTTTTTAATCCCGACGGCCATTCCTTTAAATCCCCTGAGAGAACATTTCCGTTTTTATCAACCAATAGATAATACTTATGATCCTGATCTTTGAACTGCTCATGAGAGAGTATATAGTTTTTTATTGCTGTTATACCTCCATTTCTGTATATTGTCTCTATTTTCTTCGCTTCTCTTGTTAACCCGACTTTTATTTGTTCTTGGACAAATGAGGTTATGAACCAATAGAGTATCAACAGCGCTAATCCAAATATTAGGATATATAGGAATGAATACCTTAAAGACAGTCTGACTGCGGTTGTGTGAAGGAGTTTTTTAAATCTATTCCTCAATCTTGTATCCTATACCCCTAACTGTTTTTATTAGTTCTTTGCCAAACCCTTTATCAATCTTTGATCTTAACCTGCTTATATGTACATCTACTACATTTGTTTGAGGATCGAAATTATATCCCCATACATTTTCAAGCAACATCGTTCTAGTAACTACTTGGCCTTTGTGGCGCATAAGATATTCAAGTAGTCTAAACTCTGTGGGTTTTAATGTTATTTTCTTTCCACCCCTGGTAACTGAATAATTTTCAAAATTTATTTTTAAGTCTCCAACTTGTAAAGAACTGGTTGGATTTTCTCTATTTCTTCTAAGTAATGCCTCAACCCTAGCCAAAAGTTCTGAAAAAGCATATGGTTTTGGTAGATAATCATCAGCTCCGTTTTTTAGACCCTCCACTCTTTCATCAACATTACCAAGGGCGCTGAGTATTAAGATTTGCATATTTTTATTTGCAGCCCTAAGCATCTTAATTATACTAAGCCCATCTACACCTGGTAGCATCCTGTCCACTATAAGTAGATCGTAGTTATTATTCATAGCTAGATATAACCCATCTCTACCATTTAGGGCATGATCAACTACGAAACCACTTTGTGAGAGCCCTTTTATTACAAATTTAGCACCTTCCCTATCATCTTCAATTAAAAGAATCTTCATATTGGTATTTATAAAAATCAAGAAAGGTCCTGTCAAATTACAAGATGTTAATGTGAAGAGGTCTCCAAAAAAATTACAACCGGTTAAGATATTGAGATAACATAAAGAAGAAAGAACATTATTTAATACTTGGAAAAATATGACATAAAAATATAGAGATTAGTATTCCTTTTAAGAATATATTTTTTAGTTAGTATTGAATTTTTTTGAATAATTGTTAACAAATAACCAAAAACTTTTATCCATGGCCCTACTGGGACTGCCTAAGTAAGGAAAATGTAAATACAGTAAAGAAAGTTGTTTTTTGGCCTTGTATGGAGTACATCTTTTTAAATAATATTCCCATATGGCGCTAACCAATCCGCTCCTATCTGCACCTGCTTTGCAGTGTATTAAGATAGGCTTTGGTAATATTTTTAACATATTAATTAGTTTCATTAGTTTTTTTGTAGTCACAATTTTGTCAGAGGAGAGTCTAAAATCACAGTGAATTATATTCATTTTCTTGGATAATTGTATTTCTTTTTTGTACCAATTTTTATTAGGCATTTTACCCCTTAGATTGATTATACTTTTTATGTGGTATTTTTTGATATAATAGATATATTCATCTCTATCTAACTGTCCACTTCTATATAATACATTTTTTTCAACAACATGAAAATTACCGTTTTCTTCCATGTAAAATAGATATGTAGATGATACAAAGACGATAAATAGCAAGAAAATTAGTATGAGGTATTTCTTCTTTAATATATTAGATAAGTTTTTTTTGAGTCTTTTTGAAAAGGATATTATGTATTTATTGGCAAAAGATAAAGTTTTTTCTAGATACCTAGTTAATATTGCAGCTAACATTGAAACAACTAAAGAACCCATTATATCTAAAGGCCAATGGATACCACAATAAATTCGAGCCAATCCAACTGTGAAACCTAAGAGGATAAATAATAATCCATATAATTTTAATTTTGACTCTGTTAAGAGGTAAAAGCCTATGCATAGAAAGATGGTTACATGATCAGAGGGAAATGACGAATCTGGATTATGGCTTATAAGCACTCTTCCTATATGGAACATAAATGGTCTTGGATGGAAATAGAAAAGGGATATTACAAAATTAAAAAATAATCCCATTAAAGCAGAATAAAACGAAAAAAGCGATTGTTCTTTGAAATAATTGTCTTTTTTTAAAAACATCCATGTTAGATAGATTGGTACAAGAAAAATTAGGTACCTAGCAATTATGATGGCTAAGAAAGATAATAAATGACTCTGGTTTTTGTAGCCATTGATTAATTTGAAGATTTCTAAATTCAAGTTATTCATTAAATTATCCCCCTATATAAGGTCCAGTTATTTGAATCTCCGACTTATACCAATAGAACTACCGTTAAAATATATAGAAAAATTTTTATTAAGATGCGATTCACTAAACAGATATCCGATAGAGAAACCGATTGCAGTACCTATTAGTGTATCTGATGTCCAGTGGTCATTGTTATAGATCCTTTCAACACTTACAGATAATGGAATCAAATATAGAAGTGGTTGGTGATAGTATATAGCATAAGGTGTAATAAATGCCCATGCAGTTGATACATCTCCAGAGGGAAAAGACTGGTAATTGCTGCTCATGTTAAAGGGTTTAAAGATAAAAGGATTAGTGGTTTTACACGGTCTTTTCCTCCCTATAGTAATTTTTAATGCTCCGGTTATGATGCTAGTAGTTAGGATCGATTCTACAGATGTATAGGAAGATTTGAATAGCCTAGCATCTTTTGAATAGTATCCAATAGTACCTAATCCCACAGAGACAGGTAAAATTAAAAATCCATTTCCCAAGGGCTTTACATAATCTGTAAAATGATCCATAAACCTGTTTTTGTGTTTTATGACATAACTCTTTATCCCTTTATCAGCAAAGAAACTTGCGCTTATTAAAGTAGCTGTCCCTACGACTAATTTCCAATCTTTTCTTATTTGATTAGTACAGTATGTAATATCATTGTTGTAATTTTTTAATAGAGACGGAAATAGTATGCTTTTTGCAGAGGTAGGCAATGAGAAGGTTAAAATAAAAAAGGCCGTTGTTAATAAGTTAATAAACAACTTGTTGTTTGGTAACATTAAATTTGATGAAGAATGGACTAATAAGGAAATCTTTGATATTTTTTTTAGCCAGTTATTTTCTTGCATGTTTGGTTCCTATTATGAAAACCTCCTTTTTTTATATTTTGCAAAAATTAAAATAACATTGTAGGAACATTAAGATTTGTTAACTTTGGGCCTGTTTGTGTAGGAGAACAAGACAATAGAGATGAATAGTTCGTTTGAGTAAATAGTGTATGTAGGTAACATGAATAAATATTCAAATTATTGGGGGTGTTATGAACTTATTTGTCATGGGGCTGGTATTTGTGGCTGGTTTTTTTGCAACCATGCAGGCAGGTGTCAATTATATCTTGAGTGAATATTTAAGGAGTGATCTATTAGCAGCACTAGTATCATTTGTGGTTGGATCTATTGGGTTATTTATTTTTATAGTTATATATGGATTAGAAATACCAGGGATTTCTTCCTTGATCAGGGTACCATGGTGGGCGTGGCTAGGAGGTCTTTTAGGTGCCTTTCTTGTAACTGTGACCATTTATGCAGTGCCTAAACTTGGGGCAACTACTATGTTTGCTGTATTTATTGGAGGGCAGATGATTGCATCTGTTATTTTTGACCATTTTGGGATATTGGGCTATCCCGAGCATCCTGTTTCATGGATAAGGATGCTTGGAATAGCCCTTGTTTTTAGTGGGGTTGTATTGATTAAATATTATTAATTTTTCATTTCTTTTACAATATTTCCCTGTTTGTCAATTATTGTAAGGGCAACTGGGATACCGCCATCCAGGCGATGTGTTGCACAAGAGATTCACGGGTCATATGC
>JALWFY010000159.1 GCA_027013815.1 Desulfohalobiaceae bacterium
GAAAAACATACTGATTTTGTTTTTGCAGTATTTGCTGAAGAATGGGGTTTCGCAGGATCAATCTTTTTAATTATTTTATGTTGTGTGTTTTTATATCAAATACTCAGGGTAGTGGAATTGTCTAAAGACAAGTTTGGTTCATATATAGCAGTTGGTGTATTTTTTTATTTTTTTTGGCAGTTTTTTATAAATATTTGTATGGTGTTGGGCCTCCTTCCTGTGGTGGGTATACCTCTGCCTTTTTTAAGCTATGGGGGTTCTTCTGTACTAGTGAATTTTTCTCTCCTTGGGCTAGTTTCAAACGTGTCCATGAGAAGATTTATATTCAAGGATGGCTTTGCCTAATAATTCTTCAAACTCCTCATTGGTATTCATTTTTGTCTCAAAGGAGATATTAAGTTCAAAAGTGTACAAGTCCTTATGAGCAAATTTCATTAATTTAACTGCGTCTTTGGGGGTACAGAGCACAATAGCCCTTTTATTTTTTGCAACTTGCCATATGAATTCCCAATCTTTTTTCTTGTATATATAATGATCAGAGTAGGCCAAAAATTCCTTTGGATGCTTGTTTAAAAAATTAACAGTACTATTTAATACCCTATTGGGATTTCCGATACCAGTCACAAGTATATAGTTGTCTATGGAATTGGACACTTTTTGTTTTTTGTGTACAGAGATAATTTTTTTTATTTCCACATGAAATACATATATGGGTTTTCTGTAAGGCTTTAACCGCTCATTTATTCTAACCAATAGATCTTTAGGCCTGTGTCCTGTAGAATTTACACACAATATTTGTGCTCGATTAATAGAATTTGAAGATTCCCTAAAAGGACCATAGGGAATTATCTTGTTCCAATTTTTGGTTATATCGTCTCCAGAAAATACCAAAATATCTAAGTGCTTTTTTACCTTTCTGTATTGAAATCCATCGTCTAAGATTGCTATATCTGGCTTGAATTTTTTCCATCCAAAATAGATCCCCCTCTCCCTTTTTTGGTCCACGATTATTTTAGCAAATGGACAATTATTGTATAACATTAAAGGTTCATCCCCACTGTATAGGGGTGATGTTTTAGAATCTACTACATAGGGATAAAATGGGGGCCTTCCTCTATATCCCCTGGTTATTACCATTGGGGATAGCTTATTTCCATGTGCCCATTTAAGCATCCACTCACACAAAGGGGTCTTTCCTGTACCCCCCCAGGAGAGGTTACCAATGGAAACTGTAAATAATGGGCTGTATACAGATGAGATAGTTCCTGAACTATAGAGATAGTTTCTAAAAAAAGTCCCAAGTTTATATAATTTAGAAAAAGGATATAAGATATATTTCATGCTGTTCTTTAGAAGATTGAGGGATTGTTAAGGGGGGCTGTCCCCCTTTTTTTAATCTCTAGTATTTCCAAAGAGTCTAAGTAAGAGAATGAACAGGTTAATAAAGTCTAGATAAAGGGTAAGGGCACCTAAGATAGTCCCTTTTTGAAGGGTATTTTTTCTGTCCAATGGCGCATTTTCTCCCATTTCCTTTAATTTCTGAGTGTCATAAGCAGTGAGTCCAACAAACACTAAGATCCCCGCTATGCTTATTACAAACTCCATTTGAGTGGAATGAAAAAATATATTTATAACTGAGGCGAGGATTACTCCAATTAGGCCCATGAACAAAAAGCTGCCCCATGAGGTTAGGTCCTTTGAAGTTGTGTATCCATATAAGGACATGGCCCCAAACATGGCACCGCATATATAAAAGGTCTTCACTATAGACGTTTGAGTATAGATCAGAAAAATTGATGATAGGGTGATACCATTTAATGCACTGTAAATTACGAACAATATAGTAGCCATGGCTGCAGAAAGTTTGGATATGGCACCACTTATTGCTACTACAAGGACCAGTTCAGCTATTATAATGCCTATGAAAAATAATTGATTCCCAAGAAAGAGCCTGAGAAGTGAAGGACTAGATGCAATATTATACGATACAAATCCTGTTATTAGGAGTCCTATACTCATCCATACATAGACCCCACGCAAAAATACATTTGTTGTAACCTGGGTCGTGGTATGTGTTCTTACTTCATTCATCTTTGTACCTCCTACTTATTAAATTTAACTCATATCTTTTATGTGTACATACTGCTTTTTTTTTTAGTAATCAAGTACGTACTTAGGTGGTAAGTGGGATGCTAAAGGGGGTGTTAATTATGTTTTTATCTAGGTTAAGGAGTCTTTTGATCCTTTTAAAGTAACTAGACAAAAATAATTATTTCTTCTAAAAAAAATGTATAAGGAATTTTTTATAATAAATAGAGCCATAAGTTTTTTAAAGTTTTAATTTGGGGAGGATGAGAATGGTTATTGGTATAAAGCCTGCCATAGAGGTAAAGGGACTTTTGGGGAGGGGTAGGGCATATTTAAATAAAAAAGAGATAATTAAAGGAATTATGGCTATTTGTGAAGGGATAAAATTGATTATAAATTCAAAAATTTTTGGAAAGGAAAAAATAGAAATAGACTATCTTTTGGCCGAGACAGTACAGATTGTTTCAACTATACCTGAGATAAAGGATTATTTGCCAGAGGATTTTGGATATTCTAAAGGGGGAGAAAGGAAATTGCTTCAAGACCTTGTAGGGGTGATAAAAAAGATTGCAAAAGAGATGGAGCAAGGAAAAATTGAAAAGAACAATAAGGAAATAGAAGAAAAAGAAAAGAGAAAAAAGGAATTGCTCAATATGTTGCAAGAATACATCACTAAAAAAAATTATATGAGTGCTGGGGGGATATTAAAAAAAATACTTACAGATTTTGGTTCTTCTCCTGATGTCTTTGTGGAAGTTGGGAATAAATTTTATTTAACAGGGGATTATAAACAGAGCATAAAGTTTTGCAAAGAAGCATTAAAAAAAGATCCCAAAAACATGGATGCCTATAGGATAATAATTAACTCATACAGATTTTTAAGAGAATACGCTACTGCTGAAAAATATTATAAAAAAACCTTACAGGTCTTTGGTGAACACGGAAACATCTATTACAACATGGCAAAGCTATATAGTGAATGGGAAAAGCAAGATGAAGCAAAGAATTCAATAAAAAAGGCAATTGAACTAGAACCAGAAAATCAAGAATACAAAGCACTGGCCAAAGAAATTTTAGACCATTAGGGGTTACCTTAAACCTTTTTGTACTAAGGGTGGAATCTTGTCTCTCCAAGGCCTTGCCCTCTCTAGTTGTCCTGCTAATTGAAATAGGGTCCTGTCATCACCAATGGGTGCAATAAATTGTACACCACACGGGAGGTTGTCTTTAGTCCAGTGAAGTGGTACAGACATTGCTGGCTGGCCGGTCATATTTGCTATTTGAGTGAAGGGCATAGCAGAAAATCTCTTTAAGGAAAGTTTTTTTATTATTTTTGGTTGTAGAAACATAGTTAGATTAGTCTTCCTTAAAAATTCTAAAAAGAGTCTTTCTCCCCCTTTGGCCCTGAGTTCTCCTATTTTTGGGGGGGTATGGGCTATTGTAGGGGTGAGCAATAGATGAAATTTTTCATGGAACTTAGCCATTGATCTACATAGGGTGTTCCATTTAATTAAAGAGGCTGCATAGACACCAGCATTTATTTTTTTACCAAGGGTCCCCAACATCCAACTCTCTATCTCTATTTGATACTTGTCAAAGGAACCAAGGGCCTCTTTTAGTAATATAAAAAGTGCACGTACTTGTCCCAGGTATAAATCGAAATAACAATCTGCAACTAGTTCTCCATCATATGGTATATCCACTTGTTCAACATGGTGTCCCAACTCTTCTAATAGATTTGCAGTATCTAAAACTGCTTTAGCGCATTCTGGGTCTACTTTTTGACCAACAGGAGATGCAACAGAAAAGCCTATGTTTAAAGGTTCAGGGTCTTTAGTATAGGCAATTTCATATGGCTCATGGTCTTTGGGGAGCCAATACATGGCACCTTTATCAGGACCAGAGATTAAATCTAGGATGTGCGCACTATCTCTAACAGAGAGGGTTAGTACATGTTCAGTGACTGCGCCTTCCCATATCTGTCCAAATTCTGGGCCATGGGGCACACGTCCCCTTGATGGCTTAAACCCAAATATTCCACAACAAGATGCTGGAATTCTAAGCGAACCGCCGCCATCTCCCCCACCAGCAACAGGAACTATCCTTGCAGCCACTGCTGCAGCTGACCCGCCACTAGAGCCCCCTGTTATATGTTCTAGGTTCCAGGGATTTCTGCTAGGACCAAATAGATCTGGCTCTGTGGTGCCCATGAGCCCAAATTCAGGGGTATTGGTCTTTCCCATAATGGCGAAGCCAGCCTTTTTGTATCGAATAACCACCTCGCTATCAAATTGGGAGATATAATTTCTCAGTAATCTTGAGCCACAAGATAAGGGCGTGGATTTCAGGTGCGAGAGTAAATCTTTTAATAGAAATGGTACTCCGTAAAACGGGGCGTCATTTGATAGGGTCTTAAGGAGTTTTTTCCCTAGATCATATAGGGGATTTATTATTGCGTTAATAGATGGATTTAGTTTGTTTGCACGTTCTATTGCCTCGTCTAATACTTCTTCTGCAGTTATTTCTTTATTTTTTATTAAACTTGTTATTTCAGTTGCGTCTAGATTTGTATATTCTGGAAAATTGGACATATTTTTATCTCCTATATTTTTTTGAAAAACTATAACTCAAAAATAGGTAACGGATAATTTGGAATTTTTCAATAACAAGGGAAAAGAAATTTGACTTTTAAGATAAAAAAATTAATCTTATAAAGACATAAGCCGGCATAGCTCAGTGGTAGAGCAGCTGATTCGTAATTGGTTAGACTTTGCTGGACTATCAAGGGTCGCTAGAGTCACTGGGTGCAAATTGGGTGTAATTTTGTGTTTAGACATTCTATTTCACCAATCTTAAGGGAGACCGTTCTGCTTCAAAGTTGCTAAGTATTTCTATGGCGTTTTTTAAGTGTTTGGTTGTTAAGTGATTATATATCATAGTTGTTCTTATGTCACTGTGGCCTAATAATTGTTTTATTGTTACCAGATCCACACCCTTCATGGCCAACCTGCTGGCAAATGTATGGCGCAAGCAATGGAAAGTATAATCTTCACTTAATCCTGATTCCCTAAATACCTTTTTAAATTTCTTAGAGATATATAGTTTGTCAGAAAAAGGAAATAGTTTGGTGCCTTTTCTTTTAGACGCCATCTCATCCAGAACTTTTTGTAATTCTTTTGAGATAGGAACATATCTTACTTTTCTGTTTTTTGTATTTTTAAAAACAACAAAGCCATCTTTAATATCTTGCCATGTTAAATTTGCAATCTCGCTTAGTCTCCCGCCTGTATTTAGAGCTATTAGAAAAATATATCTCCAAACAGATGGATATCCTTCTAATATCTCTAAAACCTTTGCAATTTTCTTTTTGTCCAGATATTTTAAAGGTTTTTGATGTGTTTTTATCTCTTTAGTGCCAGAGAATGGATTTTTTTGTATATATTCCCATTCCACTGCCTTACCAAATCCTGCTCTAATAGTCCTTATTTCAATATTTGTTGTTGCAGCTCTAACTACCTTTATTCTTTCAGTTTTATAATCTTCAATGTCTTTTTTACGGTAATGAGATAATGGCTTATTGCCTATTATTTTTAAGAACAGATTAAAAGATCTTTTGATATTTCGGATAGAGGAATCAGATAAATTATTTTCTGCCCACTTAATATATTCAGGGAGGAAATCTTTTAAAGAATAAGATTTTTCTAATTGGATTAATTTACCTGCTAAATATTCTCGCTTGATTTTTTTAAAGAGTCTCTCGGCCTCATATTTATTACGAGTACCGAGAGATCTTTTTTTGCCTCTCTGAAACTCAATATACCAAATACCATTTTCTCTCTGAAATAACCTCATAGTGAGAGAGTATTTCATCTAACAATTCCTTGCAATATCTTTTTTGATTTAATTATATCTTCTGGATTCCCAAGTCTTAATTCGTCTATGTCACTTCTTTTAAAAAGTCTTTTACGCCCTACAGAGAGAGCATTTAGTCTTGGTTCTATATTTTTCTTAAAAGTTTTAGGAGAAATACCTAAATACTGGGAAGCTTCCTTTAGGGTTAGATATTCTTTTTGCATAATGAGCCCCTTCTTCTACTTTTTTCTTAATAGGCAACAATAAAATATCCCAGGCCGACAGGGCAATTGCCCCGCCGACTTCCTCTGCCTTGTTTGGAGTTTTTGTTACTCCTAAAAGATAGGCAGTCCATGTTGAGATTGTAGTTTGAAGATATTGCCATTCACGAGGGACCTTGTCCCAGGCGATTCTAGGAGCATCATCAACCAACATGGAGATTAGGATCCACATGGTTGCGTAGATGCCCACGCCATCAATCTCTTCTTTGTGTTGACTCCAATGATAAGCTAATATATTTTGAATTGCCTGGATCTTTTGTTCTGCTCTATTGCGATGCGTCTGGCTGAAGGATGGGAGATGCACATAATTCCAGCTTTCCTTCAGCCAGCGCTTTATTTTATTTAGCTGAGTTTGTTCCTTTTTATTTAATTGAGATTTGCTGGAAATTTCATTTACTCCAACCTCTACAAAGGACAATACAACATTTAAAGAGTTTTTAATCTCACCCTCTAATCTGCGTCTTTCTTTTTTTGTAAGCCCTTTAAGCAGCTTAGCCATCTATCATCTCCCTTAAACGAAAATTGGTTGGAGATAATGTTTTATCTATGGGCATTCTTTTTTCTAGTTCACAAGCCGTTATATGTGCATCCTTCAACTCTTCTTTAATTAGTTTTATTTTTCTCCATTGTTCTTTAGTAAATTCGTGCGCCATTGCATCTATTTCCAAAATTGCATGTAAGATTTTTTCTGCTATCATAGTCTTCTCCTTTGGTTTAAGGGTTACTATTCTCCCACAAGAGGGACACACATACCCTCTCCAATAATAGCGATATGAATCAAAACAACAAAGATACATCGTTGAAGAACATACCTTACAGAGCATTTTTTTATCCTAATTATTCTCTTTGGTCTGGTCTGGCAATTTAGCAAACACCCAGGACTCTTCTTCTTTTGTAGAAAATGAAGTTTTACCATTTTTAAAAGTAACAAAAGGACAATTTGCATTGGAATCCAAACATTTAAAATGACGTTTAAACCAAGACGAATATACGGTGTTTTTAACAAGGATAGGAGCATCTACTGCAACGCAACTCCAATCCGTATCTTTAGCTTCCAGCAACTCAAAAACATCCATTGCCTTTTCTTCTAGCTGATCTAATGCGTATGTTGTGTAAATTTCGTTGTCTCTTAGCACCTTTAATTCCTCTAACAAATCGTTTAATCTCAATTTTAACTTTTCCATATTGGACTCCTTTTTTTTAATGAATAATAACCTTCCCATTATAAACACGCCCTATCTTTTGCTTAAACAATCTTTCATCAGAGTTATTATCTGATAAGTGCAGAAGATGTATCTCCTGCACTGTGTCAAGGTTGATAGAACGAAGCCATATTAACAAATTTCGCAGGCTAAGATGATTTTTGAGAAGCCTTTTGGCTACCTCTAAATGCACCTTGCCTGTAGCCAAATTATGTTCAAGCATTCCTAAGTCATAATTACATTCCACCGCCAGATGAGTAAGTTGTCTAAATTGATAGGGAATATAATGTGTATCCGTCACAAATAGCAGTTTTTCACCAACCTGGTTAACCAATAGGAAGCCAA
>JALWFY010000160.1 GCA_027013815.1 Desulfohalobiaceae bacterium
TTTTGTTTTTATATTTGTCAATTATCTTTTTACAAAATTGTAGGATTTTTTATGAACATAAAAAAAGAAAGAGAAAAAATTGGGCTTAAACAAAAGGAACTTGCTGCGTTGCTCGATGTCACCAGTGCATTTTTAGGGCAAGTAGAGCTTGGCCGTAAAAAGGCCACTAAAAAATTTGAAAAATTTTTTGATTTCGTTAAAAAAAACAAAGAGTTGGAACTAGCTGTTGAAGGAATTCAGGTAATTGATAGGTATTTCCCAAGCACATTTGGTCTCCGGACAAAAACAGGCATAAAATCTTTGTTAGAAGTGAAAGTAATAATTACTCATCATTTGCAAGAAAGGATAAAGGGAATTAAGGATGGCAAATGGCTAAAAGATAATTTAGAAGTGGATAATAATACTTTAAAAAACCTTGCTATTTTTGCTCATGAAAATATTCCTGGTGAAAATATTTTCAATGAAAATTTAAATTTTTTCATGATAAAGGAACAAAAAAATTGTTGTTGCTGTTTGCATGTATTAACCACTGGTGATTGGCGATTAGAATATTCGGCGTGTGATGGTTGTCTTTTTAGAATCACTGGATCATTACAGAAATTACTTTTGTTATATCTGGCCTTTCGCATAAATCCATCTCATTTGGAGCTTGATCGTCAAATTTCAGTATCTATCGATAATAAGGAATTCAAATATTATCACATTCAATTATTCAATATTGAATTAAACCTTATTTTTGATTTAATCAAAAATTTTATAAAAACAAAACAACTAGATATTCCTTTAGTTGTTGTCGGTAATTGTTAAAAAAGCCGGGGTTACCTGGCCTTTATCTGCCCATTTCCAGGCCTTGCTGTTGTTCTTGTTGCTGCGTCTGCTGCTGTTCTGTTTCTTGTGTCTGTTGTGTTTCTGTTGTTGTTCCTTTTTCCAAACCTGCTTCCCTGTATGCTTTTTCTACTTTTTTGTCCCATTCGTCTTTTACTTTTATTTCTTCTTTTACTGCTTTTGTTTCTTCTTTTGTCTGTTCAGAGGTCTTTAATTTATCTATTTTTTCATCAACTTTATTT
Organism: Desulfohalobiaceae bacterium; assembly: GCA_027013815.1. Lineage (GTDB taxonomy): Bacteria > Desulfobacterota > Desulfovibrionia > Desulfovibrionales > Desulfothermaceae > Desulfothermus. The sequence goes on from JALWFY010000160.1 coordinate 1,068, forward strand.
AATTTTTCTTCTATTTTTTCTTTATTATCTTGTTGTCTCTCTTCTTTTATTGTTTTAATCTCTTCTCTTATCTCTTTTGCTGCTTTTTGTCTCTCTTCTTCTGTTGTTTTATCTTTCTCTATTTCTTCTTTTTCTCTTATATCATGCTGTTTTATATCATGTTTATCTATTTTTTCATGTTGTTGTCTTTCAAGCTTTTCTATCTGTCTTTTTCTGTCTATCTCGTCAATCTTATCAACTAATTTATTAAAAATATTCTTTGCTGTATCTTTTACTGCATTTACTGTTTTGTCTATTGTCTTATCTACTATCTTATTTACTGCTGCATCTATTGCTTTATCTGCTCCTCCATATTGCCATGCTTTCCACACATCACCACTTTTAACTGCATAAGAGGCTCTTATATTTTTGACTTTTTTCGCTACATTCGCATGTAAAAAACTAATCTCAAACATGCTACGGTCCGATTTTGCAAGTTCAAAGGCTTTTTTGTCTTTTCTTATATCACCTGCAGTTTTTCCTGCAAAAAATGCCCATGTTTTTACATTTTCATTTGTTTTCAAAGCTTCATAGTATTTTTTCTGATAATAATTGCCACCTAAAAAGCTAAATATATTATTACTTTTATTGTATGTTTTATTATATGTTTGCTTATTATATTGTTTAAAATACGTTTTTAAATTATTTTGGGTTACATCTCTATTTAACTTTTGCATAACATTTTGTGTTATTTCTTTTCTCTCATCTTTTGTTAAATTATTTAATTCAAGCTTATTAATTAAGTTATTCGCTTTCTCTTCTATTTTTTCTTTAAGCTCTTCGGTCTTTTGTTGTTCTATTGTCTGTTGTGTTTGTTTTCCTTCTTTCATCTGCTGTTGTTGTCTTTCTAATACACTTGAAACAAAATCTCTTTTTTGTTGCATATTCATATCATACCAAGTTAGTCTCGTTGCACTTTCATTTATCGCTTGTTTTATCTTTTCTTGTGCTCGAAACTCTGCATATTTATTTTGATCTATAACATTGTTTTCATTTATTTTACTATCTTTTTGTTGTTTTTGCTCATGCTTTACTTTCCAACCTAACACATCTTTTTTTTCTTGTGCGTTCTGTATTTTTTCTTGTAGTTTTTCAACATTATCTGTATATATTGTAACTGCTTCTCTTCCTCTGGATATAGCAACGTAGAAAAGATTGCTATTTGTCATCTTGCTTTTCTTTGTGTCGTTTACATATATTACTTTATCAACAGTCTGTCCCTGTGATTTATGAATAGTTGTTGCGTATCCATGGTCAATATAATTGTATTTTGAGTAATTTATATTCTTTATTTCATCATTTACTTTTACAACCATTATATTTTTTTCAACATCAATATTTTGTATTATCCCTCTTTGACCATTCATAACTCCGAGTTTTTTGTCGTTTTTGAGGAATTGAATAACATCATTTTTTGTAAATTCACGCTCTCCAATTTTCTTTCCGTCAGTCCCTCTTGTTTCAAGTTTTATTTCGTTTTCTTTTTGTAATATGCCTTCTTTTTGTAATATGTAACGTATTTCTTTGTTAAGTTTGTCTTTTAATGCATTTGACTCTGTAACAAGCAATGTGTTTTTTCCTTCTTTAACGTCTTGTAGATATTCTTTTGCTGCCTGTTGTATTCGCTCTCCACGTGCCGTTATTTCTCTCACCCAACCGTACTGCTTTGCTTTCTCAAGTGCTTCTTGAGTTTTATTTGTAGCTGCAAGCAAAGCAACTTCACGATATTTTTCATCTTTTTGACGATAAATTTTGTCTAACACAATCAAGTTTTTACTGTCTTTTTTAAGTTCTTCCTGGACTTTTTGAGCAAAGGGGTCACCATGTCCGACTGGTTTTATCTGGTCAGGGTCCCCAACGTATAACACTTTCATGTTATATTTTTCTGCAAATTCAACTGCTGCTGCACTGCGTCTTGCGTCCAACATACCGGCCTCGTCAATGATAATTAGACCACCTTTGAGCTGCTCTTGCATTTTTTCAAATTTTTGGTCCTTGAAAGTCAATGCATCAATTGTAAAACTCTCTATTTTTGCTTCTTTTTGTAGATTTCGTGCTGCTGCTCCAGTCGGTGCTAATCCAATTACTTCTTTCCCTTGCTTTTCATAAACATCTCGCAATGCTTGCATCATGGTTGTTTTACCAGATCCTGCCTTGCCGACCACTATTGAATCTCGGTTTGACGTTGCTATTTTTGCAATCGCCTGGGTTTGATAATCATCAAGTTTAAAACCCTTTGTCTTTTCAAGATGTTCATTGAATTTATTGAGGATCTCTTCTGTTTTCTGAACGTTTAAAGCTTCACGCTCACTTGTTTTTTCTCTTGCTCGCATTTCTGCATTTAAAACATCGTTTGTTGTATAATAGTCCCTACCAAACTTATCTGTTCCCAGTTCAACAAGTCCGTTGTCTCTTTCATGCATGTATCCCAAAGCTTGCTGTGCTAACTCTCTGATTTGATTAATATTTGTTGTTATGCCTTCTTTTGCAAGTGCCTTTGTGAGCTCTAACTCTACTCGCATTTGCTGCGTAAAACCTGTTGTTTCTATTTGTTTTGTTACAACTTCTTGAGTTATATTCATCAAGTCTGTATTTTTAATTGTTTCTTGAATTTTATCCTGTTTTTGCTCCTGCTGTTGTGGTTGAGGGACCTGTATATTTAGCTCTTTCGCTGTTTTTCTCCAGGACTCTTCCAATTCTTTAATGTTGTATTCCTTTTTTGCCTCCCTGGTATCCAGGGCTGCAACTTCTGCTGCTTTTCCACCTTCAAGTCCTTTTTCCTGAAGTGCTTTTTCTATCTCCTGCCTGCGTGTTGAAAAGGCTCTTAACTGCTCTTCGCTAAACCCCTTTAGCTCAAAGGTCCCGTCTTTTCTCCATTCAACACTGTATCCGAACTTCTCAAGGTTACTGGCAAGCTCTTGTCTGTACATTGTACCTAAAGCAATCTTATTTTCATAAATTTCTCTAAGGTATGTGGCTCTTAGTTCTTTGTTTTCATTCATAACACGATTTAACAAAAGGACGTGAGAGTGCAGCTGAGGATCTCCGTTCCTGCTGGTAAAATGGTCAAATTTTGCTGCGATTGCTTCAGTTGCAAGTGCTGGTTTGCCGTTCTCTCGTGTCTGGATCATGTTTGAATTTTCAATGTAATTCATCACTGCCTGAACTGCTTCCTGATGAGCATTGAATATCTTTTCTCTTGCTTCCTGGTCCAGGGCTGCAACCAATGAAACGGATTTTGGCGCAGAAAAGGTAAGGTCCTCTGCTATTTTGTCTTCTTTTTGATTGTTCCCTTTTCCTTTTGTCTCCTCTATGCGTTCATTTACCAGCTTCTCAAACTGCTCTTTTGTTAGCTTTTCCCCAACTAACTCCTGGCCTAAAACAACCTCTCCAACCTTATCTTTGAAATAATAATCCTCCTTTTCATAGTAACTAACTGATTTGCTTACTCCACTCAGGCTAAGCATAATTACCTCCTTTTCGTTTTATAAGAAAAACGAAAGGAGAGTCAGGATGAAAAAAATAAAGACTATTATTTTATTTTTAATTTTCTCTGTATCTCAAAATGGTGGGTTTGTAATTAAGTTAAGCAATCATCTGTTGTTTATAATTAATATCGCCCAGGAAAAACATGCAGTTTTCAAACTTCTCTATTCTTTCATGTTTTGAAACACGCTCATATTGCCTCATATTCGGCTTTTTCCAGCCTTTTGTATATAAAACATTATCCAATCCCGAAAAAACGCAAATATGGTCAAATATGAGCACGCTGTATCGCTTTCATATTTGGCCGTATTTCGCTTTTTTGAGGCTTTCATGAAAAATTATGAAAACGCAAAATAAAGGCAATTTTATGGCCGTCTGAGGCCTCTGGTTATTAGCAAGGTAAAGATTTTTTCCCTGTGGTCATTTACCCCCCCTGGGGGGATGGGGGGGGGATGTAACGAAACTGGACTTAAGAGAAAAAAAGGGATATCTGGATGGTACAATTATGGTACACTGGAAAATAAAAAATACAATAATTTCAAATAGAAAAATCTTGATTTTTGGTACAATTATGGTACACTTTTAATAAAAAATTTATGGGAATATAGCGAAACCAGGGGGGAAATTTTTTAAAAGGGGATTTCTAACTCACAGAAATGATTTACTTTTTTTATGCCCCCGGCAGGATTCGAACCTGCGGCGCCAGGATTAGGAATCCTGTGCTCTATCCTACTGAGCTACGGGGGCAGCTTGTATTGCAGTAGCGGTTTGTCTTTGATATTTTTTTTCCATTCTCTTGTCAAGTAGAAATTTGACGCCTCAGTTACCTGAACATAGACTATATCCTTTTCAGTTTATTCAATTCATCTAAAACTATCTCTTGTACCTCAACATATGGTATTTCTTTGATGCACAGGGGTTCATTACATTTGATATCAATCAAAGAAGTACATGGGGCACAAGGATATCTAGATCTTATAACCCTTGCATTCAAAGGTCCCCAAATTCTGGGATCTGTGGGTCCAAATATGGATACAGTGGGAACATTGTTAAACCCTGCAAGGTGCATGGGACCACTATCATTACCAATAACCAATTTTCCAAGGAGCAATATTTCATGTAGCTCTCTAAGATCTCTTGGGAAAATAACATCAAATCCATCCTCAATCACCAACCCCCTTTCCCTTTCTACAGGACCAAGCACAAAGCTTACCTTTTCCCCCATGGAAATCAGTTTGTTTCCAAGTCTTAAAAATTTATCAAGCGGCCAATTTTTTAGCCTATGCCCTGATCCAGGAAAAATTAGGATGCGGGAAGGATTGTATCTATCACCAACAAAAAATTTATTCCACTCATCTCTCCAATCTTCTACTACTATAATACCAATGTCCTGTATGCAGTTCAAAAATGTACGCCACACCCTTCTACCAGGATTAATTCCCTTTAAGAAGATTATATTTTCTGGTGGATCCTGCAGTGGACTTTTCTTTAATATAAACCAAAATATAACATCCTGTTCAAATTCTTTTAATACACACGAATTTGTATATACCTTATCTAAACATTGTTTTAATTTCCAGGGCAAGGGTTTTAGACCCAATGGTCTCAACCAAAAAAAATAATCTTGCCTCCCAGCCCAAAATATCTCTTTTTTGTTATTAACACCTCTTACTATACTCAAAATGGTAGGCCAGGTCTGTAAAAAATCTCCTAAAGCACCTTTATGTACTAAAATAATTCTTTTATATCTATCAAGATCCATAAAAAAATTTTATATTTATAATTTTATAATAAAAATATTGTACATGTAGCTAATTAACCTAAGTTATATAATGGTATATATTTTTTGCAATAATTTTTTTATGGTAAAAATAAAAAAATATTTATATTTATATTGACTTTATAACAATATTATGAAAGGGTCCATCTTGTGTTTGCACATGTGTAACGTTTAATTTATTTTCATTTTTTAGGAGTATTTTTATGAAGAATTTGTATGTAGGAAATCTTCCTTACAATGCAAGAGAAGAGCAGGTACTGGACCTTTTTTCAGAATTTGGAAAAGTAGAATCTTTTAACCTTATTAGGGACAGAGAGACTGGTAGGTCTAGGGGTTTTGGATTTGTTGAAATGGATACTGAAAGTGCCAATAAGGCAATAGAATATCTTGATGGCAAAGAGTTTGAAGGAAGAAGACTTAGAGTGAATGAAGCCAGGTCTAGAAGATAATTTAATATATCTATAGAGACCAAAAGGCCATTCTAAAATTAGGATGGCCTTTTTATTTTTTCTAACTCAAAATTACCCTCCTCTCTTGACAATCTTCAAATAATTACAATTTATTATTAAGTAAAATTCAAGTGGTGGAGAGTTATTATGATTCCTATCAAAGATATTATCCCAAGGAGGCAGACACCTTTTGTTACCTATTTTTTGATACTTTTGAACACATTGATATTCTTTATTGAAATATCAATTCCCCATACTCTGTTAAATTCTATATTTTATATATTTGGACTTGTCCCAGCTAGATACACTCATCCAGAATGGGCATATATTGTAGGACTCCATATTGACAACTATTGGCCCTTTTTTACAAATATTTTTTTACATGGAAGCTGGTTTCACCTAATATGCAATATGTGGGCGTTATGGATATTTGGAGATAATGTTGAAGACAGGATGGGACATATCAGCTATCTTATTTTCTATTTATTATGTGGTATTGTAGCTAGTTTTACCTATTTTGTATTTAATCCAAACTCTACAATACCAGCTATTGGTGCATCAGGTGCCATAGCAGGAATAATGGGCGCTTATTTTATACTCTTTCCCCACTCAAGGATAATCACTCTAATTCCTCTGTTCTTTATTCCTTACTTTATTGAAATTCCAGCAGTTATATTCATTGGATTCTGGTTTATATTCCAATTAATATCTGGTACGTTCTCTATCTTTGCAGGTCAACATGCAGGAGGTATTGCATGGTGGGCCCATGTTGGAGGCTTTATATTTGGACTAGTCACCCATAAATTTTTTATTAGGTCTAAATATTATAGGGAGTTTTACCCAGATGAATATTTTTTCAAATTTTTAGAATAAACTCAATTTAAATTATAAATTATATAAAATAAAACATACACGGAGGCATACCTATGACAATTAATGATTTATTTTGGTTATTTTTTATGATTGCAGCAATGCAACCCTGGTTAAAGCAAAGGGTAATTGAATCTGCTAGGCAGAGATTAATTGCAAAGATTGAAAAAAAGAGAAATTCAAGGGTAATTCTACTTGTACACAGACAAGAGACTATGAGTTTCTTAGGGTTTCCTGTGTATAAATTTATAAATATCCAAGACTCAGAGGAAATACTTCGTGCCATACAAATGACAGACAAAGATATACCCATTGACCTTATTCTACACACCCCTGGGGGACTGGTATTGGCATCCCTTCAAATCGCTAGGGCATTAAAAAAACATCCTGCCAAAGTCACTGTATTTGTTCCTCACCACGCAATGAGTGGAGGTACCCTTATATCCCTCGCAGCTGATGAGATTGTTATGAGTGAAAATGCAGTCCTTGGGCCAGTAGATCCTCAACTAGGTGAGTTTCCTGCAGCTTCCATAGTAAAATTACTTGAACAAAAAGATATAAACAAAATAGATGACAAGACTTTGATCATGGCAGATGTAGCGAAAAAAGCTATTTCCCAATTAGAAGAGGCTGTATATGATTTATTAGAAGATAAATATGAAGACAAACAAGAGGCAAAAAAACTTGCAAAACTGTTATCAACAGGTACTTGGACCCATGACTATCCAATAACATTTGAACAAGCCAAGTCATTGGGTCTAAATGTATCCAATGAAATCCCTGTGGAGGTCATGCAACTTATGAGCCTGTATCCACAACCTGTAAAAAAAATGCCCTCTGTGGAATACATCCCTATCCCAAAACATAGATCCAATTAATAACCTATACCTGGACATGGGGAAGCATTATATTTCTCACCATATCTGAAATCTCATCGATCTCCATGTCCTTAAACCTTCCATAAGGTATTTCATCTAAAACCCTAATTGTAAATTCGTGTATTCCATGAAATTTTAGACTATACTTTGGAAGGGCTGCCCTTGTGCCATTAATAACTACTGGGAGTATAGGAACTTTCATCTTTTTTGCCAACACAAATGCTCCTGGTTTAAACCTCTGCAACCTACCATCTGGTGACCTAGTTCCTTCAGGAAATATAAAGATTGAATTACCCTGAGCAATTAGTTCTTCACACCTCTTGAACATATTTTCGATACTCTTTTTGTCTCCTCTTTTTAGTTTAATATAGCCATTTAGAGACATATTCCACCCAATAAAAGGTAGACGAAATACTTCTGCCTTTGAAATCCATTTAAAATGACAAAATAATAGAAATGTTACTATAATATCCAGATGTGATTGATGATTGGCAACTATTACATAAGTCTTTTTTCTATCTATCTTATGCCTATCAATTACACGTCCCCGCCAAATGGGCAATGTCCATAAGTAAAAACACGCCCAAAAACAGGTAAATAAATGTAATATTTTTTTATTCTTATCAAATGGTAAAGTAATCAACCAAATAAAAAAGGCAATAATAAAGAAAAAGGCTGAAGTAATTATAATATAGAGGATAACTAAATAAGCTATTATCCGGTCCTTAGCTTCTTTATTCATTACACGAGTACTCCTAGATTTTTTTGGGAAGATATTGATTTTTTAAGTAAAGTGGGAGGATATTATCAATAATACTTTTAAAAGACAATAACTAATATTCTCTGGCCCAAGGCTTTTAGTTCCCTGGGTCAGAGAATATTAATTTTAATTAGAGGGTTCTTCCACTTTTTCCCAACCAGTGAACATGGATTTTATATGGGAAAACAAGGTCTCACCTGTTGTAGTCATGTAAATATGGATAATCAAAAATTGAAGTATAATAAAAGCAAATAAGGTGTGGATAAATGCAACTGGGTTTATAGAAGAAAAAATAGCAAATCCTCCCATCTTGGGCCACATATGATAGGTATAGTAATAGATCCCTGAGAGGATTTGAATAGGTAGAAAAAAGGAAGCAAGGATCAAATAAACAATCCTTTGCAAGGGATTGTGCTTATGCTCACGGCTCTTGTGAAATGGATGAGACCTTCCCTTAAAAATTCCATATGAATAAAATAATATGACCTCGCCCATTTTCTTTGAAGTAGGTATATATTGTTTCCATTCCCCTGTTACAAATAGCCAAAACACAAATAAGAAAAAAAGTATTATCCATGTGATCCCACAAAAATTATGTATGGTCACTGCCCTTTTATAACCAAATAATGAATAAGTCCCATGGATTTCAAAACCTGTTATTAACAGTAGAATTATTAAAACAGCCTGTGTCCAATGCCATAGACGCTCAAAGCGGGTAAAGAGATATATCTTTTTTTCACTCATGGTTAACTTCTCCTTTTATTAAAAATAATTCTTCCCAAACCATGCATCAACACCCCTATTAGGGTAAGTAAAATAATGGTCCAAGCCAGATTATCTAAGATCCCAAACCTATCCCTGCCTGGGATATACACCCCTTTTATATGTTTTAACCTTCCATTTTGGGTATGGCACTCTATACATCTTACTGCCATTTCCTTGGGAGCAACCATATGGGTAATGGGAAATGCAAAGGAGGTCCTAACAAATCCATATTCACCACTATACGGTATCCCCATAATCTCACACCCGTGTTTTAGGGCCTTTTGCCAATCAAGAGTCAACCAAAAACCATCTTCTACTGATAGGAGAGGAGGTAGTAGGGTGTGGTACTTTTTGTCATATGGTTGTTTACCTCTGTGAATCTTAAAGGGATATATCCTGGAGTTTTTGTCTTTAGGGGAACCTATAGGCCATCTAATTGCCACCTCATGGGAAGGATCTATCTTATCCTTCACAGTAAGTGATCCCATAGTGCCATTATACCAATAATATTCAGGCACCACATTTTTTGCCCATTTCTTACTCCCTCTAATAGTAGTATATATTGGCTTTCCAAGAGGTCCCATCTTTCTTATCTGTTTTCCATTCTTAGTCCTTCCCGCAGTTGACCAATCCCACCACATCTCAGTTGGTTTTTTGCGGGCAAATTCTGGTATATGACAGGCCTGACACGCAACCTTATTAGTGTGATCATTTAAGATAGACTCTTTATGTGGAGTGTTGGTATGACATGCAACACATGTTATCTTTGATGCCATATCATCCTGCACCAGAGACTTTCTTTCTTTTACTGCTGGATGGGAATAATATCTACCAGCAATCTTATGTTTTATAGTGGTATGGCACCTAACACAGGAAAAATTTCCTCCATCAACTCCCATATGTACATCTAGGTCCCTCTTGGGATTTATTAATGAGGTGTCTAAATCTCCATGCTTTACTCCATCTCCACCCCCACCTTTGAAATGGCATTGTCCACAATTCCTCCTTGTTGGAGGACCTACTTTTACAATATTGTCCAAGATAGTATTTTTAATGTCCTGTGCCATCTCTTGGGAATCTTTATCCTTGGAACCTGAAAAAAATATATAATCCTTCATATCACTCGCAATATCTTCTTTGGTCTGCAAATGGCACTTCAAACAATTAATACCGTGCATTTTTCCTTTCCAGCCAATGTGACAGCTGGTACATTCCTCATCGTGCATAAAATTTGTGGAAATACAAAAATTATTCAAAGAATAAGCCCCCTTGCCCTTTAACCCTGACTTATCCCTCCAGGTCCAGTGAAAGGTTTTTTTTACTTGTATGGCAGCTAAATTATGACATTTTAGACATTTATTTGTTAAATCCTTTCCATCACGAAAATCTCCCTTTAATTCCTTAAACTTTGAGTGATCCGCAGTAATCAATAAATCCTCTTCCTTTTTTCCCTGCACTGCCCATGCATTTGGAGAAAGAATTATTATCACTATTAACAATATAAATATTTTTTTAAATGTGTAACATCCATAACCATCCCTCTTGTGTTCTGACCATTAAAAATCATTGATACATCCACAACTACCTATTTGGTTATAATATTATCTAAAAGATTACAAATTTATCAGTCTCTTCATTATATTTTAGCAAAACAATCATAAAAATAAACACAATGAAATATAAGACTAGACTAATGGGCCATCCAAAGACATCTGGTGCAAATATCCCATGGCCCAGCACTTCTTTGATACCATATTTTTTTATAAAATGACCAGTTGGAGAATTGGACAAGGTAAAACCCAAAAATGCCAACCATAGTTTTATATGTCCTTCTCCCATGCGCCATAGGGTGCCGCTAGCACATCCACCAGCCAACAACATCCCAATGCCAAATATAAAACCACCAATTAGAGATCCATAATAGGGATGATAGATGCCAGATTTTGGAGGTTGAATATACGCCCATTTTATAATCACAGTAGCACTAACATAAATCATCAAACTTATCATAACTGCCTTCATCATTGAGCCATCCCCAGTCATAAAGGGCTCTCTAAAGGAATTTGCAAAACAGAATCTTCCCCTGTGCATAACTATTCCAATCAAAAATCCAAAGAATAACAGACCACCCATTTGAGTCTTGTCGTATTTAGAATAAATATAAAATCCCAAGAGCACTAATAAAGTAATAATAAGGCCTACATATGGCTTTATTAGGTCAAAATTAAATCTTTCTTCTAATTTTGATATATCTACCCTTGGTGAACCAATCTTTATATTCTCCATCTCCCACAATAAATACTTAAGACCAGTATAGGCCCCTCCAAAAAGACCTATCATCATCATAAATCCACTTAAATCCATCATACCTAGGGCAGAATAGAAACCTCCTACATTACACCCAGCAGCAAAGGCAGCACCAACTCCCATGAGCGCACCTCCAATAATCCCTTTAACATATTCCCATAATGGAGCTGGGTTGATTTTAAACTGCTTACTAAACAAGGCCGAAGCAAAGGCCCCTAAGATTATACCAATATTTGACACACTCATTCCATTCATAAGTGGTGATTTTTGTGGTGGCTTTGAATACACTCCAATTAGATAATAAAACCAATCACCCCAATTCCTATATCCACCGGCAATCCCCCATGTATGCCACCAGAGAAAAATAAGTATTGCCAAAAATGCCAAAAATATCCCAGAAATCCACGAAGGCCACTTTTTCCCAAACAAAAAATTATATCCCCGTTTGAGTTCACCAGCAAAAAAAGATAAAAATCCATTATATCCCATATAAGGCGCTCCTTATCACCTAACAAAATATGCTTTTTTTAAGATAGGCGGTCTAAGGCAAGACCGCCTTAAATAATCCTATGACTAAAATCTATATACCACAGAAAGATAATACTGTTGCATATATTTTATCACAGGGAATAAGGTATCCATTCCAGTGAGTTTGTCTACATCTACTGGTTTTCCTAAAGGATTGCCACTACCAGAATATTCATATTTATAGAATTGGGCCCCAGCCTTGACAAAAAAGTTCTCATTAACCAGAGATTTGATAAAATAAGGCTCTATCACATGTCCTCGAGTGGCTATTTTTGAAGCAACTAGGTTGTCTTCTGCACCTGTAAAAGGGAACCAATATCTAGAACCATAATTGTATTCAAGTCCTAATTTTAATCCCCATTGGTCTAGATTATAGCGAAGACCACCATAAAAACCCCAGCCATCTCTATCCTCTAACCTCCCATCAGAAGATAACAGGCTGTAACCTAGCATCTCATATAATGGTATCTTTGATACCTTCTTTGCCTCTGTGTGTGTCCATGACCCCGATAAAAATACATCCAATGCACCGTCTAACATATTGGACTCAACAAGTAGTGTAGCTGCATGCCATTTACCAATATCTGTTTGGGGCTCCACCCTATCTACAAAAAGGCCATTATTCTGCTCAAAGTGGAATCTTCCTTCACTGTCCTTTGATACAATGTAAGGCATTACAGTGAGTCCTGTAAAACCATCTGATATCTCAGGTGCATAAGCATAATTCAACATGACCTTTAAAGACATGTTTAGAGGGTCTACCCAGCCATTATAAAAAGTGGCAATAAATCCATATAAGTCAACATCATCGAGGTCTGGTTGGCTAACAAAGGCACTTGTTGTACCGTATTGACTTTCAAACCCAGAACCATAACATATCTTAAAGGCAAGCCCTGGAATTCCTGTAAGGTCTTCAAAATTAAATCCAAGGGATGCCCCATCAAATTCCCAGTTAATAATAGTAGCAAGGGGAGATCCTCCAACACCAGGTAGGTTTTCCTTGTACTCAAAAGGAGGACCTTCTGTGGATGGCCTCCTACCAATGGAAAAATGCCATTTCACTTTACCGAGCTCATTGTGATACACAAAATACGCACGTTCCAAACGAACAGTATCCCCATGAGGATTTGATGATGCAGTGCCATCTAAGGTAATATCGTGCATTCCAGCCTGATTAAAATTTATACCAACATTATCTCCCCATACCTTATATACTGCCATCCTCCCCGCGAATCTCAAGTGTTCATTCACAGTGGAATCCATACGAAGTCTAAACTTCAAGGTCCTAACAATATCATTATCCACATCTATTTTGTCTGGCCTGGGCACCATACCTGCTTGTTTCATCCCTTGAAGCATCTGTTGTATCTGGGGAAGGGTGGCTTTGTTTAGACCGCCAGAAAAGGGATCTGAGGGACTATAATCCTTAAAAAACAAAGAGGTAAGAGAGCTAGGCGCAGTATACACATCATTCATATGAATAGACCAAAATTTTGATTCCAGTTCTACACTGAGCCTTAATTTATCTCCTGAGGCATGACGTATAGCCTTGGCAACCCTTTTCTTTAAGGTAGTTACACTCCTATTTGCGGTTTCTTGATTCTTCTGTGTCTCTTGGAGCTTTTTCTGTGTCTCCATTAGCTTTTGCTGTAAAATCAGCATCTGCTTCTGGAGGTTGTTTAACTGCTCCTTTAACTGTTGGGTCTGTTCTAGGAGCAGTTGAGTATCACCTCCAGCAAGTACATATGAAGAACAGAATACCAAAATTATACATAGTAATATCCCTTTTTTCATACAATCCTCCTCTAACCACAGGTAGCAGGCTGCGGGGAATCGTAAGCATGTTCATGGAGATAGGTAAAAATATCATTCAAGTCCTTATGAGAAAGTTTATCCCATTCATCTTTACACTTAAGGGTTGTGTAATTATTAAACGTATCTGTCCACTCAGCCATTGTCTTTGAACTAGGAGATAGCTCTTTAGCAGATGAACCATCATGACAAACCCTACAGTGCTTTCTATAAAGATATTTACCCTTTCTCTGGTTGCCGTTTGGGGCAAAACCACCTCCCCCAAAGACAGGGGTCAAAACAAAACCCATAAAACCCAAAACAAACACTGACATTAACAAAAATTTTCTCATAACTAAGCCTCCTTATGTAGTTTAATATTGTTGAAGGTTCACAACGTTACCGTTTAAAATTAGGGTTGTCAATAATACTTATTTTACAAATTTTCAAGAATTAAGTTGCAAAATAGATCAAAAAGGATAAAATAAAGTAAAATTGTCTAGTTGTGTTATTTCTATTATTTTTATTTTATAATTATATTAAACAAAAGGAGGTATTAATTTGGTAAACCTATAACATATAAGGAGGTATAGATCATGAAATCTTTCCATTTAATCAAAAAAGGACTTTGTCTTCAACTTTTCTTCTTTTTTGTATGTATCCTCATCCCAGACCTTGTCTTGGCCAAAAAACCAACGATAAAATGTTTCAACAAATGTACACAGACGCCTTGTCCTATACCTGAAAAGGGTGAAAAATTTTATGGATATGGACAAAGGTATGAAAACCTTATCAAATTTTTGGATAAAAAGAATATAAATGGTGACTATGTGGTAGTAGATGCTAATCATTCACTCATGTGGCAACAATCTACCGCAGACACAGATGGTGATGGCCAGGTCTGTTATATTGACAAAGTAACCTGGGAACAGGCCAGGACATATTGTAATAACCTAAGTCTTGCAGGTTATACAGATTGGAGGCTCCCCACCTTATTTGAACTATTAAGTATAGTATCACCTAGGGGTCAAGGCAATCCAGTTATAAATGCCTGCTGTTTTAAATGTAGGATTTGTTCTTATTGGAGTTCTACCACAGTCAAAGGACAGGATGACTATGCATGGGAAGTATATTTTTATAATGGCAATGCCTATTGGGCCCAAAAAACTAGTAGACGCTATGTACTATGTGTTCGCTCTATAACCCATTAGAAAAATACAAAGGTTTTAGGGTACTCAATGCTGTTTTTAATAACAATCTCCCAGTATCCTATCCATTACAATAGATACTGCTGACCTAACAGAAAGATGCCTGTAATTATCAAATGCCCTAATGGGCTTCAATATCCCATGTGTTTTGGCCATAACATGAGGAGAGAGACCATGCCCTGTACCAAATAGAAGAAATACTGGTCTATCTTTTAACAACTCCCTTACATAAGAAAAACTAAGTGTCCCTTCATCTCTAGCACTTGTGGCCACGATATATGGCCGAGTTCCTGTGATTTTTTCTATATCCACAACAGATCCTTCAATAGAATCCTTAATATCCACTAATTTCAGAGCCATCTCCCTATGTGGATTTATACCTTTCCCAGGTCCTTGTATCCAATGGGCAATCAGCCTCTTCGCAAGATCCTTTTGATCTTCAATTGGAGTAATTAAATAATATTTTTTTACACCATAGGTCTTGCATACCCTGGCAATGTCATGAATATCAAGATTGGTTAAAGAAACAGCACACTCCCTTCCATCTTTATTTAGTACTGGATAATGAACAAGCCCCACATACAAATTTCTTCCTAAGGAGTTGGTCTTATGTCTTCTTAAAAATTTGTAGTCCTCAGGAGATAGGTGCGCCATCTCTATTAGATCCGGCCTAATCTCCATGGTATCTAAAAGGGATCTCTCTTTTCTCCATTTATCTATTTCCTTGTGATTGCCTGATAATAGCACTTCAGGAACCTTAATCCCCACATATTCATAAGGTCGTGTATACTGTGGATATTCAATAAGAGAATTATTAAAGCTCTCTTCCTCAACAGAGCCTTTTTTTCCCATAAAATCAGGGATAAACCTGGAAATAGCCTCTATCATACACAGACATCCAGCCTCCCCTCCATTCAATACAAAATCCCCAATAGAGACCTTTCTAGCCTCAACCATTCTATCTATCCTTTCATCAATCCCCTCATATCTGCCACAAATAAAAGTAATATTGGATTGCTTAGAGAGTTCAAATGCCATTTTTTGATCAAAGACCTCTCCCCTAGGAGATAGATGAATAATCTTACCTGGATCGCCAATACTCTTGATTGCCCTATAAATAGGGTCTACCATCATGACCATCCCATAACCACCCCCATAGGGACGATCATCCACTGTCCTGTGCACATCTCTAGTAAAATCCCTGGGATTGATAAAGGAAAAGGAAATAAGACTGTTATCAATAGCCTTTTTTATTAAACCACACGACAACGGAGTGGAAAAAAATTCTGGGAAAATAGAAATAATATTAAAATGCATAAATTTATATTTGTTATGGACTTATTAATAGGGAAGACAAGTACATATTTTATAGATCAATTCGAATCTGAAAAACCATAGATTTCTAAAAGACCCTTTGGCGGGTCAATAATAATTTTTTCGTTATCAACGTCTAGAACTATCACAAACTCATCTATTGCTGGAAACAAGATCTCATTTTCATCACTATCCTGGATCTCCCATATTTCCTGGGGATACCTCTTAACATCCTTCACCACTCCAACATAGGTACCATCTGGGAGATAGACCTTACATCCGATTATGTCTTCAAAAAAAACCTCATCTTCTTCTTTTGGGACCTCGTCCCTTAATGCCAGAATCTTTGCCCCCCTCCACCTTTCTGCCTCGTCCCTATCCCTTATGTCTTTTAATTTTAGGAGCAAAAATTTCCCATGCTCTCTTATTTTAAATATCTTGAACTCAAAGGGCTCCCTATTATCAAACTGCAAAAAGATTCTTTTTAAACTTTTAAAAATTAAAGGGGAATCAGTATAAGTAGTTATACTGAGTTCCCCTTTTAGTCCATGAGGTTTTCTCACTCTACCCAGAACCAAATATCTGGATCTGGCACCCTTATTCATAGGCTATTCCAATATCTCCAATACTACTCTCTTTTGAACCTTTGTGGATACAGCGCCTAAAATAGTCCTAATAGCCCTTGCAGTTCGACCCTGCCTGCCAATGACCTTGCCAAGATCTTCCTTGGCCACACGCAACTCAATTACAGAGGTTTGTTCTCCTTCAATCTCTGTAACTTGGACTGCGTCAGGGTTGTCTACCAATGCCTTTGCTATGTACTCAACTAATTCTTTGAACATAATCTACCTCCACATCTACTTCTGATTTTTAACTAAGTATTACAAAAAACAACTCACCCAAAAATTGAAAATTTACTTTTCTTTATAAAATCCTATTTTCCTGAGTAGAGAAACAACTGTTTCCGTAGGTTTTGCACCTTTGTCAAACCAATATTTAACCTTTTCCAAATCGATCTTAATCTGTGCAGGATCTGTCATGGGATTATAGTAACCCAAGTAATCTAGGGCCCTACCTTCCCTCTTCCTTTGTCCATCAATTGCCACTACCCTGTAAAAAGGTCTCTTTTTAGAACCTAATCTCGCAAGCCTAATCTTCACTGCCATATTTAATTTACCCCCCAAAAAAAATGAATTTTTATTATAACCACTTTATCATCAAAACGCAATACAAAGAAACCATGTAATTTTTACTTTTTCTTTTTTGACCTCTTCTTTTGTTTCACTCTCTTTTTCCTCTGTTTTTTCTTCTTGGTATAAATACTTTTGGGAACATCTCTCTGTGTGGGATCAGCGCCAAATGGAGACATCCCACCCATTCCTGGTATCAAGGACTTTTTCTTGGTCTTGCCCGCAATCTTTTTCACCATTTTCTGCATTTGGTTAAAATTCTTTAGCAATTGATTGACATCAGCTAAAGTTGTACCACTTCCACGGGCTATTCTCTCCTTTCTTGAATTGTTTATAATCTTTGGATTTCTTCTCTCCAAAAATGTCATTGAATTAATAATTGCCTCTACTTTAACCAGTTCTTTTTCGGGCATCTGGGCATTCTTTAATTGATCTCTGACCTTTCCCATCCCAGGGATCAACTTTAAAATACCTTCTATTGACCCCAATTTTTTGATCTTACGAAGTTGATTCCTAAAATCCTCTAAATCAAACTTTGCCTTTAAAAATTTCTCTTCTAAATCCTCTGCTTCTTTTTCATCAAATGCAGTTTGGGCCTTTTCAATAAGGGTCAAAATATCCCCCATGCCCAATATCCTAGAGGCCACCCTGTCTGGATGAAATACCTCTAAGTCCTTTAATTTTTCTCCAACACCTACAAATTTAATGGGTTTTTTTATGATTGAACTAATAGACAGAGCAGCACCACCACGGGCATCCCCCTCTAGTTTTGTGAGCACAACACCAGTAATAGAGAGCCTCTCATCAAAACTCTGGGCAATATTTACTGCATCCTGTCCAGTCATTGCATCAGCAATAAGAAGGATTTCCTGGGGAGATACCTGTGACTTTATCTTTACTAATTCTTGCATTAGGACTTCATCTATGTGGAGTCTACCTGCAGTGTCAATTATAACTACATCTAACAGATTGCTCCTTGCATAATCTAAGGACAGACGTGCTATTTCCACAGGGTCCATATCTTGGGAAGATTCAAAACATGGAACATCTACTTCCTTTGATAATTTCATAAGTTGGTCTATAGCCGCAGGCCTATATACATCTGCTGGGACCAAGTACACATTTTTTCTCTGGGACTTTAAATGTAAGGCAAGTTTTGCAGCTGTGGTTGTCTTACCTGAGCCCTGGAGCCCAACAAACATGATCACAGAAGGAGAACTGGTCAAATTAAGTGGCTCTGCACTCCCCCCTAATAATTCTATGAGTTCTTCATGGACTATTTTTACTATCTGTTGACCAGGGGTTAGGCTTGATAGCACCTCCTGACCCAAGGCCCTTTGTTTTACTTTTTCTATAAAATCTTTAACAACCTTATAATTGACATCTGCCTCTAATAGGGCAAGTCTGACCTCTCTTAGACCTTCTTGTACACTCTTTTCATCAAGCCTACCTTGCCCCTTTAATTTTTTGAAAATCCCATCTAACCTTTCTGATAAACTGTCAAACATATACCTCTCACTTAAATATAAGTTAATTAGTGGAAACTGAATAAGTTTTAAACAGGTTACAACTTACAATTTTGACCATTACTGGCAATGGTGGTGTTTAAATCATTTAAAATATTAAGTCAAATTTAACGAGGTTACAAAAACACAACCTAATTTATCTAACTGAATTTATAGCATTTTTAAAACCATCATATGAATTTTCAATGGCCTTTTCTGACACACAAAAACACAACCTAAAATAACCTTTTTTGCCAAAACCAGATCCAGGTACAGCAAGGATCCTATTTTCCTGTAAAATTTTAACAAATTCTACTTCATCCTCTATTGGTGATTTAGGGAAAAAATAAAACCCTCCTTTTGGAAGTACAAAGTCATAACCAGCATCTTTTAGCACCTTTGCCATTAACTTTCTCCGTCTATTGTATATTTCAATATCCACACTATCTCCAAGTGCATAATTTAAGATCTTTTGTCCAATAGTTGGTGCATTTACATATCCAAGTATCCTATTTACAAATATAAGTCCGTTCATTAAATCTTCTTTCCCATCTAAAAAAGGACTAATGGCAACATAACCTATCCTCTCTCCAGCCAAAGACATGTTTTTTGAAAAAGAACTCACCACTATACTATTCTTATAACATTTAAGGACCGAAGGTACGTAAACATCATCATAGGTCAAAAAACGATATGGCTCATCAGATATTAAATAGATTGGCACATTAAATTTCTTGGAGTATTCATCTAAGATTTCCCCAAGGGCTTTTAATTCTTCAAATGAATATACCTGACCTGTAGGGTTATTAGGAGAATTTATAAGCACTGCCCTCACCTTTGGGTCCAATGCATCCCCTATTTTTTGAATATCTAGTGAAAAATCCCCTCTGGTCTCTACTATCCTAGGCATTGCCCTATGGTTTGACAGATAAAACCCATATTCTACAAAGTATGGAGCAAGGCATATAACCTCATCTCCTGGTTCTAAAATGGCCCTAAAAAGACAATTAAGTCCACCAGCTGCACCGCAGGTTAACATAACCTCATTTGGGGATATATCAATACCTTGTTCTTTTGTTAAATAATTAGCCAATTTTTCTCTGGTCTCTGGACTTCCAGCATTGGGCATATATCCAAAGGCATATGGTTGATCAGCCATATCCGCTATTTTATATAGGGCATCTTTTACCTTTTTTGGAGATGGAAGGTCTGGATTCCCCAAGCTAAAATCAAATACATTATCCTCACCATACTTTTTTTTGAGCTCTAACCCAGCCTCAAACATCTTCCTAATCCAGGAACTCTTTTCTAAAAAAACAGAAACCTCCTTGTTCAGATAATTCATATAACTCTCCTTGTACAATATTTTAATAAGTGGATAATACTATCTCACAAAGTAATACCCTGTTCTCTAAGCTTATTTAATTTATTTCTAAGTGTCCTCACTGATATACCAAGTAGTTCTGCTGCCTTGGTTCTATTCCCTTTAGTAGTTTCAAGGCTTTTTATAATCATTTGTCTTTCCATTTCCTCCAATGAGACCACCTTGTCCAAATCTATTCCTGTTTGTTTATCTTCTCCTGTTTGGGAAATATCCTCTTGTTCCAAATCCAACTGGTCTAAATCCAATGATTCCATTAAAAAGTGGCTTTTTTTTATCTCCCCCCCATGGGAAATCAACACTGCCCTCTCCATTAAGTTCTCCAACTCCCTTATGTTTCCAGGCCAGGGATACTCCTTTAGCCATGAAATTGCCTCTTTAGATAATTCGCAATCTCCTATTCCATAAGTATGTGAAAATTTTTTTAAGAAATGAGTTGCCAACAAAATAACGTCTTCACCCCTGTCCCTTAATGGCGGTAGGTTAATTGGAATAACATTTAGTCTAAAATACAAATCCTGTCTAAATTTCCCCTGCTCAACATAATCCTTTAGATCCCTATTTGTGGTAGCAATTATCCGAACATCTATTTTTATTGATTGGGTCCCTCCTAACCGATCTATCTCTTTTTCTTGAATAACCCGAAGGAGCTTTGCCTGTAAGGAGATATCCATCTCAGAGATCTCATCTAAGAGTATAGTCCCTCCCTGGGCCAGTTCAAATTTCCCAGGCTTGGTCCTATATGCCCCAGTAAAGGCCCCTTTTTCATATCCAAACAATTCGCTCTCTAAAAGACTTTCTGGAAGAGCAGCACAATTTACTGCAATAAATGGATTCTTTGCCCTTGGGCTATTTAGGTGGATATATTTAGCTATGACCTCCTTTCCTGTACCAGACTCACCAGATATAAGTACAGTAGCAGTGGATGGAGCAACCTTTTTGGCCAAGGCCAGGGCTATCTTAATCTTTTTGTGTTCCCCTATAATACTAATGGGCTCATAATATTTAGGAACAACAGTCTGAATCTTTATGTCATTTTCTAGGGCTTCATTATCTAACAACACCAAGATCTTTTCCAATTGCAATGGGGCAATCCAAAAGTCCCATGCCCCTGCATCAAGAAAAATCTTTGCCCTATCCACATCTGCATCCAATGAAAATACCACACACAAGCACCCTGCTTGACTAATTATTTTTAAAAGCAATTCCTTGGAATCTAAAGTCTTTAGTCCATCCCTTAAAACAATCAAATCAGGTGTTTTATTGAATACAATCTTATCTATCTCCCCAATATCCTCGCTTACTTGAAATCGTATTCCCTGGTCCTTCAAACCATCAAAAAGGGGAGCTACATGCTCAAATTCACAGATAAATAATACAAACTTTCCCATATTATACCAATTAAATAAACTTTAGTTATTTTCAATATAGTTTATGGATACCTTACAATCATTCAAATTTTTAAATTGTTATGACAGTTATAAAAAAAAATCAATTATTCTATCTTTGAAAAATCCACCATAAGACATGCATCTACCACCTCTTTGTCAAAAAGCTTACCCCTACCCCTTTTTATTTCTTCCAATGCCACCTCCAGACCTAAAGATGGCCTATATGGCCTGTGAGAAGAAATAGCTTCTACTACGTCGGCAACTGCTAGTATCCTGGCCTCAAGAGGGATCTTATCTCCTTTTATCCCAGTAGGATATCCAGAGCCATCTAGCCTTTCATGATGGTACAAGACCATCTCCTTTATGGGACCGGTAAATTCCACGTTTTTTAATATTTCATAGCCTACCCTTGGATGGGTCATTATAAGGGCAAACTCCTCTCTAGATAATTTTCCAGGTTTTGTGAGTATCTCAGCGGGAATAGCTATCTTTCCTAGGTCGTGCAAAAGTGCACCTAAATAAATACAATGTATAAGTTCCTTATCTAATCCCATATTTTCACTGATCTTCACTGCTAGTTGGGCCACATTCTTCTGATGTCCAGCAGTATATGGATCCCTGCGCTCAATTGCCATGGCAAGAGAATATACAGTCTCTTCTAACATCCTATATATCTTTTTCTGCATCTGTCTATTCTCTGTAACATCTGATAAAAGGAGTATCCACCAAGGTCCTTCATGCAATACCTCTATCTGTCTGGCCACTAGTTTTAATATCTTATAATCCCCCTTGTCTGTTACCTCTACCTCTATTTCATCTCTATCTTGTCCTATTATATCTTGTATTGAAATACCTTTAAAGGAATCAAATCTATTTTCCCCTTTAAAAGACACATACTTGGAGATATACTCCTCCCCCAATTTATTAAAAAGCAAAATTTTAAATTGACTATCTAGTAATATGACTCCTTCTGGCAAGTCATATAATATTTTTTGTACTGTGAACCTTTCCCTTTCTTGTGACTCTATAATCCTCAAAAAAGTTATAGTTAACTGTGTACCTACTAGATTTATAAATCTAATTTCTTCCTTTGAAAATTTATTATTATCCCTGCCTATGCAAAACAATATCTCTGTATCAGGACTTGAAGATTTGATATTTATAGGCAGAAAAAACATCTCATTTATGTATTTTACGCATTTAACATTATCGTACATTGGAATATCAATATATAGATCTATTGCTTGTACAAGATATTTTCCATTATTATATATTTTACCAATCATCTCATCCTTAATTTTTGATATTGTTCCTTTAGATAAAACATAATATGGATAGATAAAAATCTTCTTGATATTGTGTGATAAAATGATCATAGCAAAAAAATCGTACTTTATACCAAAATGGATTAGATTTTTTACCACCTGAAGTGCATCCTCAAAGGTAGCAGTAAAACTCAACTGCCTGGACATATTTAGCAATATTTCCAATTCATGATTTCTATGTCTAAGCTCCCTTTGCAGGGATTTGGCCATTATTTCCTGAGTTTGTTCATGTATTATTACCTCTACTATTGAAGACAACCTTGAACACATCTCTTCTATAAAACCAAAAAAGTCCTTTGAAAACCCATTTACCTTTCCGCTAAAAAACACGATAATCACTTTCATATCGTCTCTAATGATTAAGGGATAGGTAAAAGTAGATCTAATACCTGAGATATATCTCAACCTATCCCCCCAATATGGAGATTTGCTGGTATCAGACACATATAAAGGTTTCCTTGTCTCCAAGACCTTATCCCCATAACTATTGGCTCCAAGGGGCAAAAACAACTCCTCCATATCTTTATAAAGAGACCTGGCCAATCTCTGCATAACTGATCTAAAGTCCTTTTTTACCCATGTTAGATTCAGACCTCTAAACATATTATATTCAGGGGTCCACACAAAGATACATCCACCATCTATTGAAAAATTCTTTTCTATAAAACTAAAAAACCCATCTAATTTTTCTTTTGGTCTCCTTTCCACTAGGACACTGGTAGCCATTGAGACCAAATCCTTTAGATGTGCCATTCATTCTCCTCCTTAAGGATCAAAAACATTAAGGGGAATAAACAAGGTATATGTTTTTCCTCTGAAAAACGTGAAAAAAATTTACGTTTTTTTTTCCAATTCTAACCCATTGTTCATAATGGCTAAGGGCTATTTGTTAAATTTTGAATTATAAATTTTGAATTTTGAATTAAAATAAGGAACAAAATCTCTTTTA